>JAGVKI010000254.1 GCA_020050695.1 Alphaproteobacteria bacterium
AGGCGTTCGGATTGCACCTGCATGCCTGAGGATGAAATATATAAGCTGTCACTGAGTGTCATGAGAAACTCCTATTTAACCTTGCTTGCCGAGGGCGGTTTTAAACATGGAAATACCTTTGGTGTATAAGTTCAGAACCGTCTGGTAATCGGTTTGGTTCATCGCCATCTTTGATACTTCTTCTTCCAGTACGACATTGTTGCCGTTGGGATTGAGTTCGTACGTGGTGCGGCGATCCTTTGCACTGAATTCGCCTGCTGGCGCGGTTTTTGCTATGTGTTTAGCATTGGTCACAGTCATAGGCAGGGAACGCTGACCATTCATACCTGCGGCGGCGACCATCTTTTTAAAGTTAGGCTCCGCAATATCTTTGGCTTTATAGCCGGGGGTGTCGCTGTTAGCGATGTTTTGGGCCAATACGCCTTGACGCTCAGATAAGTAATTGAGCTTAGAAGACATAATCCCGAATAACGGTATATTTGCTAGGTTCATGTTGCTAATGTAGGCAAAAATTTCCCTGTTTGTAGATAAAGGATACTGTATTTTAGGGGGCATGGCTATAAAAATTTGCAATTTACACAGATTTAGGACAGAACTGGTGGCTTAAGCCCAAAGGGGCTTGTAAACAGGAAATTGGCTAAATGCTTTATTTAACTAGGAAAATTGGTGAATCGATCATTATTAACAATAATATCGAAGTCACTGTGGTTGAGGTGAGGGGTAAAACCGTCAAACTTGGCTTCCTGTTTCCTAAAGAGGCTTCTATCCTGCGAAAAGAACTCCACCAGAAAATTACCGAACAGAATATTGCTGCAACCAAGCCGGACGCAGATTGGCTCAACATGGACTTTACCATTGACGTCAATTTGGACGCGGCAAAGGATGATAGCGATGGCAGCGGAACCTAGCCCGCCCCCCGAGGGCAAGGAAATCGACAAGAACAAGCAGGCCGTAGCCCTTACCTATGACAAGGACAAAGATGCCGCGCCGCGCCTTACGGCAAAGGGCAAGGGCTTTATCGCCCAGCAGATTATCGATCTGGCGCGCGAACATGACATTGAGATACGCCAGGACGCCGATCTGGTGAACATCCTATCCAAGATTGACCTCAATACGCCTATACCGGTGGAAGCATATGCTGCCGTAGCTGAAATATTGGCGTATATTTACAAGGCAAATAGAGCCGCAGGGAGAAAGTAATGAGCACGCAGGACAAGGCATTGCCAGTAGAAGAGATGCTAAGCAAAATTGAACAGTTTGTGACGGAAAGCCGCGAGATGGTAAAAAATGGCGCGCTTTTAGAAGTGGCTGGCCTGGAAAACAGGATTGATGAATTTTGTACTTTATTATTAAGCCTGTCACAGGAAGAGCGCGTTGCATATGCCAATAAGCTTCAGGTGCTGCTTGCTGACATTGGCAAGCTTGGCGAGGAAATGACGGTGCTGCGCGATAGCATGAGCGATGAAATCCGCTCGCTGACCAGTGTTAAAAAAGCCAGCGTTGCTTATCGCATTGTCGATGCCAGCGATGGTTACGGCAAACGCAACGACGACGAAGATAAATAACCCCCATGGACACCGTTGATCCGCTACGCTTTGTTTCCGCATTTTTATTTATACTCGCACTTATTGGGCTTATGGCCTATCTCCTCAAGCGCTTCGGTGGCCGTTTCCAGGGCATTGGGGCAGGGCAGGACGGCAGCCGTCTGCGTATTGTCGAGGCGCGCTATATTGATCCCAAGCGAAAGCTGGTGCTGGTAGCCAAGGATAATATGGAATATCTGCTGCTGCTTTGCGAAGGCA
Organism: Alphaproteobacteria bacterium; assembly: GCA_020050695.1. Taxonomy (GTDB): domain Bacteria; phylum Pseudomonadota; class Alphaproteobacteria; order Rickettsiales; family SXRF01; genus JAGVKI01. The sequence continues at coordinate 1,803 of JAGVKI010000254.1, forward strand.
GAGAGATGGTGATTGAATCCAGCCACCATGACGCTATGATGCCAGCAGGCGATATGGCCGACATCTGAAATAAACCATCATTAGTTATGCGTTATTACCGTATATTTCTCGGCCTTGCTGCATTCGCGCTGTTATGTGCGCTGCTGCCGTTTGAAGCGCTTGCGCAAAGCATGACGCTGGATATGGGCGGTGCGTCGGAAGGCACTGCCGCTGCGCGCATGATACAGCTGGTGATTTTTCTGACACTTATTACGCTCGCGCCGTCTGTATTGATTATGGCGACGTCGTTTATGCGCATTGTCATTGTGCTGTCCTTCCTGCGCAGCGCTATGGGTTTGCAGCAGACACCGCCAAACCAGGTGCTTGTGTCATTGGCGCTTTTCCTGACCCTGTTTATTATGGCCCCTGCGTTTGAAACGGCGTACGATGACGGTCTGAAGCCGCTTATGGAAGAGAAGATCACTGAAATGCAGGCCGTAGAGCGCATTGCTGAGCCGTTCCACAAATTTATGATGGAGCATGTACGCCCGAAAGACTTAGGCCTGTTTGTGGCAATGTCGCCTAACCTGACCATCGAAAAGCCTGAAGACACGCCTTACCGCGTTCTGCTTCCCGCCTTCATGATCAGCGAACTCAAGCGCGCTTTTGAAATTGGCTTCCTTATTTTCATACCCTTCGTGGTTATCGACATGCTTGTAGCCTCTATCCTGATGGCCATGGGTATGATGATGCTACCGCCGGTGATGATTTCTCTGCCGTTCAAGCTGATATTCTTTGTGATGGTAGATGGCTGGTATATGATTTGCGGCAGCCTTATTAAAAGCTTTGGGACGGTTTAGTTGGAAACGAT
>JAGVKI010000132.1 GCA_020050695.1 Alphaproteobacteria bacterium
GGGCTATGGCCCATTATTATGGCTTGTGCCACTCATGCTGATATGGGCCAACAGCCATGGCAGCTTTATCGTTGGATTTACCATATTAGGCGCTTACGGCCTGGAGGCAATCGCAGGACAAAAATACGGCTGGCTAAAACGCCTGCTGCTTATATCGGCAGCATGTGTGGTTGCAGCACTAATCAATCCTTATAGCGGCGCAATACTTTCAGGCGCAATGCAATCTATCGATAGCGATTTACGCGAGTATATCATTGAATGGAAGCCATTTACTTTTGGCATAAGCCTTGGGCTTTCGGTATGGCTGGTTGTGTTCGTACTCGCATCCAATATGCGCAATAATGAAATTCCGCTCGCCGATAAAATACTGAGCATCATGTGGCTGCTCGGTATGCTGGTCATCATGCGCAACGGCGCGATCTTTGTATTGCTGTCTGCACCTTATCTTGCCTCCTGCCTCGATTTCCAGACGCGCGGGCTGCGCGAAGAAGCAAGGCCGACAGCGTTTGGCAACTATATCAAACGTCAACCGCAGGGGAAAATATGGTGCGCCTGCCTGTCCCTGCTCGCGCTGTTTGTTACCTACACAAGCCTCACGCCGCATGAGCATAAAACCCATCCGCAAAGCCGCCCGATTGAAGATGTTATTGCCTACATTAAGCAGCATGAACCTAAACGCCGCTATCTTTCCGATTTCGATTTTGGTGGGCAAATCATCTATCACGCGGCAGGTGACATACAGTTTTTCATGGATAGCCGAAGCAATACTGCCTATGACAGCCGTGAGATGAAAAACTATCTTTCCTTCGTCCTGCAGGAGCCGGACTGGGAGAAAAAAATAAAGCCATATGGTATCAATGGTATTATCGCCCATAACCATTCAAGATTTGCTAAATCCTACGCTGACGGCCAGTATCGTACCCATTGGCATCTAGTGTTTGCAGGAAAAGCCGCAAGCGTGTATATTGCCGCTCCCTAACCAATTTAATTAAGAGTGAGAATGGCTTATGTCGAACCAGGATAACCATCTTCTGGAAACCATCAAAAGTGTGATTGTACCCATCCACCCTGCTGGCTGGATGTTTATTGCTATCTTCTCTTTCGTGTCTCTGGCACTGAGCATGGTATGGTCGCCATTTGGCTGGCTGGGCCTGATAGCCACCTCATGGTGCGTCTATTTCTTCCGCGACCCCGATCGCATTACCCCGCTGCATGAAGGCCTGATCGTAAGCCCGGCAGACGGTGTGGTTCAAAAAATTGTAAGCTGCGTACCCCCTGCTGAACTTGAACTCGGCAATGAAGAACGCACCCGCATCAGCATTTTCCTCAATGTATTTAACGTGCATGTAAACCGTATCCCCTGGGAAGGCAGCATCAGCAAACTGCATTACAACCCGGGCAAATTCTTCAATGCTGCCCTTGATAAGGCTAGCGAAGAAAACGAACGCATGTCGATTAAAGTGACCTCCCCAAGCGGTGTGCATTACGGCGTAGTGCAGATTGCAGGCCTGGTGGCCCGACGCATCCTGTGCGACCTGAAAGAAGGCCAGTCGGTTAAAACCGGCGAGCGCTTCGGCATTATACGTTTTGGCAGCCGCGTGGATATTTACCTGCCTGCGAAAGTCAATCCGCTGGTAGTAGTGGGACAGACCGCTATTGGCGGCGAAACCATCCTTGCAGATCTTGGCAGCGATGAATCGGCGCGAGTGGGCACCAAACACTAAGGTATAGATATGCGCGACCAGGAATCCAGAAACCAGAAACGTCGCCTGCTGCGGGAACAGCCAATAAGCCGCCTGTTCCCTAACATGATTACCATTGCTGGCATGTGCTGCGGCCTGTCTTCCATACGCTTTGCACTTGCAGAACGCTGGGAACTTGCGGTTACCATGATTATTGTCGCTGCACTCATCGACGGCATGGATGGCCGCGTGGCACGCATGCTGGGCGCTACCAGTGTATTTGGCGCGCAGCTTGATTCGCTTTCTGATTTCCTGTGTTTTGGTGTGGCACCTGTGCTGGTGCTGTATATGTGGCAACTGCATGATGTCAGGGCTTTTGGCTGGGCAGTGGTGCTGTTCTTTGCCGTTTGCACTGCGCTTCGCCTGGCACGCTTTAATACCGGGCTTTTTGAAGAAAAAGAGCCGTGGGAAAAACAATTTTTTACCGGCGTCCCATCCCCAGCTGGCGGCATTATGTGCCTGCTACCACTGATTTTCGGCCTTCAGACCGAAATGGAATATACCCTTCCGCCACTGATAACCGCCTGCCACGTGCTGCTCGTTGGCACGCTGATGGCCAGCCGAATCCCTACCTACGCTGGCAAACATATTCGCATCAAGCATGAGCAGGTGCCGAAATTCATGATTGGCTGCAGCTTCCTGCTGGTGTTCTTTATCATCGAACCGTGGCTGTTTCTTACCATCATCAGCATTGTCTACCTCATCTCCATAGCGTTTAGCACACGCCGCTGGCAGGTACTCAAAGCCCGTTCTAAAGCAGGCTTAGCGGTTGATGCCGCACAGGGCGACGAAGACGAAAATGAAGATTAGCCGTGGCGTAATTTCATGGTGATGATGGCAATCACCATCATCAAAATGCAGATATTGGCGACAAGAATCGATGGGCTGTTCATCAGCATCCCGTAGACCAGCCAAAATCCGATGCCCACCGCATTCATGATATACATGGTGAGCGATATGCTTTTGGTATGCTTCTCGCGCACCACCTTGATCACTTGGGGCATATAGGCAACGGTCGTAAAGAAGGCCCCGCCGTAACCAATCCATTCCGGGCTAATATTTTCCAGCACAGGCTTATCCTATTGACTCTGAGTTCTGTAAAAGCTGTATAAACAATATATTATTGTAAATCAACAATATAAACAAATCCGCCCGATATTTCCTAGCACTTGCGTGGTATGATTTAAGGTTTTATAAGGGAAACAGTCCTTTACGAGGTTGACATTCAGCCCCTATATCCATAAACCCAATGGTCGGAATTA
>JAGVKI010000288.1 GCA_020050695.1 Alphaproteobacteria bacterium
ATGAAATCACCGCTGCGTCCCGTGTTGTCACGCAGGTTTGCGTTGTTCCAGCGGTCAGTATCACTTGCCAGCCAATATGCGCTATAGCCTGTATCTATACGTAGTTTTTTATCCGGCTGGAATTCGATGCGCGCTTTAGGTGCATGAATATTTTCCCACTGGAAATAATCGTTATTCGACCATGGACGGGCAAAACCAAAGAAGCGCTCAAAGCGTTCATTCTTAAAATCAGACGGGTTTTCATCACCGCTGGCATAACCATAATTCACGCTAAGCCGAGGCTTCCATTCTTCCTCTTTCCAGCGGTAACCGATTTCCGTCACGCTGCCGAAGGCACGCTGGCGCTGGTTACCGCTTCGGCCAAACTGGTATACGAACTGGGTATCATAATCAAAGCCCGTATCACCAATAAACCCATAGCCGCGTATACCAGGCGAGTGAATCATACGCTCCGTAACCCCTATTTCCGCATCCTGGTGCAGGCCAAGATAGAACGGTTGTAGCGTTACAATATCCGACCATTTGCGCCATGTTGCAATACCGCCGTAGAACCACTGGTTCTCAATCGGCTTATCTATATCATAAAGCAGCCTGTCCAGCGGCTGCAGCGCCATCAGTTCCAGCTGCCAGTCATTCTTGTTTTCACCGAATAAAGCGCGCACACCCTGGAAGCTATTGGTGGTGTTGCGCCATTCGTTGCGGGCGATCAGGCGGCGATCCATCACTTCATAGGCCATGCGACCCAAACGGATACTAAGGGGTTTTTCACTACCCAATGCGTTTTTGAAATAAAGTTCGCCGTAAGCCTGGATGAAATCAAATTCGTTTACGTCGCGGTTGTCACGCGCATAGTCGCTGTTGTAGCGGCGCGAATCCTGAAACTCGACCGTCATACGCAGCGGGTCTAAAATATCATGTATGCCAATATACGCCCTGTTGCGCCATAGCAGCGGCTCATCGAGTTTCGAGGAACTGCGGCGGAAATCATTTTTGCGGTATTCGTAGCGGAAGCGCGATTCAAGCCCTGCATCCAGCCAGTTATAGTCTTTAAATTGCTCAATACCTGTTTTGCTCAGCGTTCGAACGTAACGTGGCGGTTCAGTCTCCGGCATGGTGCCGTAGCTTGCCGCTTCCACGTAATAATTCTTAGCTTCAGGAGCGGTTATGTTTTCAGCAGCGGATGCAGCATGAGCACTGATTGAAATCGCAGCAAAATAGGAGAAGGCAGTACGACGTTTAAAGACCATGCAAGAACCCCAGACATATGGTTTTGTTACATGCTGCCAGTTGTCCGGTTAAGCATGAAAGCACCTATAATCTATAATCCCTACAAAAACAATAGGAATTATTCCTCTGTTGTTTTTCTTACAGATTTCCAATAGCAATACTACATGAAAAAAATCCTGTTTGTTTGCACTGGCAATATATGTCGCTCACCTACTGCAGAGGGTGTGTTGCGTCACCGTGCGCGCGAAGCAGGCCACGCAGATATTATTCAGTTTGATTCAGCGGGAACACACAATTACCATGTAGGTGCGCCGCCCGACCCGCGCTCTATACAAACCGCATTAAGCCGAGGCATTGATATACAGGATCTGCGTGCGCGCAAGTTGCTGGCACCAGATTACCAGGACTTTGATTTAATACTGGCACTCGATAACAGCCACCTTCGGCATATCAGGGAAATAGCGCCAAAAGAGGCAAAAGCCAAGGCCGCCCTTTTTCTTGAATATGCAGGGGCAACGAAGGAAACAGAAGTGCCTGATCCGTACTATGGAAACCAGCGTGATTTCGAATATGTACTTGACCTGATCGAAGCCGCTGCTCTACCACTGATAAAAAAATTACACACAGGGTAATATATATGCTGCAATCTGCTGCACTACTTATCAATCAGGAAGCACGCGCTGCTGACCAGACCACCATCGATAATGGCACCTCAGGTGAGACATTGATGGAAAACGCTGGAAAAGCCGTGCTGGCGGTTATCTCCGATCACTTCAAGCCCTGCCCTGTTCTCGTGCTTTGCGGCACTGGCAATAACGGCGGCGATGGCTATGTCGTGGCACGCATGCTCAAAGAACAAAACTGGCCTGTTACGCTGTGCCAGTTTGGTGAAATTGATGAGAACAAGCCCGATGCTGCTGTTGCACGTAGCAAATGGCAGAAGGCTGGCGGCAAGAACACCACCTATTTCTCAGAATTGCTGAGCAGCCATAAGCTGGTGATCGATGCGATCTTTGGCACCGGGCTAGACCGGGAAGTCCAGGCGCCCGTGCGTGATATTATTACCGACATCAATAAAACCCCTATTCCGGTTGTATCCATCGACATTCCAAGCGGCATTAATGGCGACAGCGGCGCGATCATGGGCGTTGCGATGGAAGCCATGCACACGGTAACTTTTACCCACCCTAAACCCGGCCATTTCCTGCTTCCCGGCAAGATCAACACCGGGCAATTGCACCTGCAGGATATTGGTATTTCCAGCAAGAATATCACCCCCAAACATTTCCTGAACGTACCGTATCTGTGGAAAGACCAAATGCCGCGCATCAGCGCTGACTGCCATAAATATACGCGTGGCCATGCGCTGGTTATCGGCGGAGCCCTAAGCAGCACAGGTGCTTCCAAGCTTGCCGCTATTTCTGCACTACGCGTTGGTTCCGGGCTTGTAAGCATCGCCTGCACCAATGACACGCTACCTATCTATGCTGCATCCTTGCTTGCGGTAATGACCAAAGCCTACAGCAAAATAAACCAGCTTGATCAGCTTATGGACGACAAGCATGTCACCGCCATCCTTATAGGCCCCGGCGGCGGCGTAAGTGATAACACCCGCGAGCAGACGCTGCATTTGCTTAGCCATAAGAAGCCTTCGGTTATTGATGCCGATGCTATCAGCGCATTTAAAGATAACCCTGCCCCGCTATTTTCCGCCATCAAAGCCCCTACCGTTATTACCCCGCATGAGGGCGAATTCAGCCGCCTGTTCTGGGTAAAAGGCGCAAAGCCTGAACGCGCCGTTGCCGCGGCAAAAGAAAGTAACGCCATCATTGTGCTTAAAGGCAATGATACCGTCATCGCTTCACCTGACGGACGCGTAGCCATCAACCATAACGCTCCGGTCTGGCTGGCTACCGCAGGCGCTGGCGACGTGCTTGCAGGACTGATCACTGGCCTTATGGCGCAAGGTGTTCCTGCGTTTGAAGCAGCCTGCATGGGCGCGTGGATACATGGTGAAGCGGCAAGCATCTTCGGCCCCGGCCTGATTGCAGACGACCTGCCTGCCATAATTCCACAGGTACTGCGCAAACTTTATTATGCCTGAGGCGACACACGCCATTATCACAGGGCGTGTACAAGGGGTCGGCTACCGTAACTGGACAGTCGCAACCGCAATACAATTGGGCATTTCAGGCTGGGTGCGTAACCGCAGCGACGGCAGCGTCGAAGCCGTATTTTATGGTTCAATGAATCAGATTGAAACGATGCTGGCCGCCTGCAGCAAAGGCCCAGCCATGGCGCGAGTGGATAATATACAAACATCTGCATACGAGCAGCCGCTAGAAGCACAGGGCTTTACCAGCAAGCCCACCGTTTAAGGTTTATTGGATATATCTTCGTAATCGACTTCGATTACTTTTAC
>JAGVKI010000064.1 GCA_020050695.1 Alphaproteobacteria bacterium
CACCTGATCGACATCACCGAACAAAAGCAGTTGGAACTGCGCTTCTCCCACTCCCAGAAAATGCAGGCTGTGGGCCAGCTGGCTGGTGGCGTCGCGCATGACTTCAATAACCTGCTGACCGCAATGATCGGTTTCTGCGACCTGCTGCTGATGCGCCACCCTGCGGGCGACCAGTCGTTTGCCGACATCATGCAGATCAAGCAAAACGCCAACCGTGCCGCCAACCTGGTGCGTCAGCTGCTTGCCTTCTCGCGCAGGCAGACATTGCAGCCAAAAGTACTCGACCTTACCGACGTACTGGCCGAACTTTCCAACCTTATCCGCCGCCTGATCGGTGAGAATATCGAACTCAAAATGGTGCATGGCCGCGATATTGGCCATGTAAAGGCAGACCAGGGCCAGCTTGAACAGGTGCTGATCAACCTGGCGGTAAATGCGCGCGATGCCATGACAGGCGGCGGTACACTTACTATCCAGACCAATCTGGCCACGATTGACTCAAGGCATCCCCTTCCCAGGCACCTGATCGCCCCCGCGGAAGACGACTCAAGCATTCCAGACGGAAATTACATATTGGTCGAAGTGATTGATACGGGCTGCGGTATTCCCAGAGCCATCATCCAGAAAATCTTTGAACCGTTCTTCTCCACTAAGGCCGTAGGCTCAGGCACCGGCCTCGGCTTATCGACCGTATATGGTATTATCAAGCAGTCCGGCGGTTATGTATATGTCGCCAGCAAGCCTGATGAAGGCACCAATTTCTGCCTGTATTTCCCTGTGGTGCAGGCGCATGAAGTATCAGCCGCTGCAGCTGCCGAAACCGAGACGGCTGAAAAAGCCGCTTCGGTGGATCTGACGGGTAAATGCACTATTCTGCTGGTGGAGGACGAAACACCGGTTCGTATCTTTGCAGGCCGCGCACTTCGCAATAAAGGCTACACCATACTCGAGGCTGATTGCGGCGATACCGCCATCAACATCATGAAAGAGCATGGCAACGAAGTAGAGGTCATTGTGACCGACGTAATAATGCCAGGCATGAATGGCCCCACCATGATCGACCAGGTCATCAAGGAATACCCCGACGTAAAGGTGATCTTCATTTCCGGCTATGCTGAGGACGTATTCGTCAATAACTACGGCTCTGAGCGCAGCTTCAACTTCCTTGCCAAGCCATTTACCCTAAAGCAGCTTGCCAGCAAGATTAAAGAGGTCACTGGCTGATGGATTGGTACGCCCCCATACGCAACTACTGTGAACGCACAGGTGACCTGCTATGGAGCGAGCCAGTCAATGCCATCACCAACCTCTCCTTTTTTATTGCTGCCCTGCTTCTATGGAAATCTTATAAAGCCGCAGGCCAGAAAGACCGGCAGTTTGCGGCGCTGATTGCCCTGATAGCTATTGTAGGCTTTGGAAGTTCATTATTTCATACCTTTGCCAACGGCCTGACCATGTTGGCCGACGTCATTCCTATCGCACTGTTCACCTTCTTTTATTTATGGGTGGTACTGCGCAGGCTCATTGGCCTCAGCCAGACATATGCCACTGCCTGCCTGCTGCTTTTTGCAGGCGTTGCCTCGCAAATGCCGAAGGTGTCGCCAGAGTTTCGCTTCAACGGCTCTATCGATTATTTGCCATGCCTCGCCGCGCTGCTGATCATCAGTGCCATACTCTATAAAAAAAGTTCACCCGCATCGGGCCGCATATTAATTGCAGCTATCTGCTTTATAATATCGCTCACCTTCCGCTCGGTTGATTTTGCCATTTGCCCCAGCTTCCCGCTTGGCACACATTTTCTGTGGCATACACTTAACGGCTTCATGCTTTACATGCTCGCCAGTGTATTTTTACTGCACCAAAATCCTGCGAAGTAATATTAATTAATTTTATTTGCGCACCATAATATTCCGTGTAGAGTAACACCATCTTCACACTTATACAGGGGCTCACCATGGACAAGAACAAAGCGCTAGAAACAGCACTCAGCCAGATCGAAAAGAATTTCGGCAAAGGCTCCATCATGAAACTTGGCGATACCCAGATGGAAGCGGTGGAAGCCACCTCCTGCGGTTCGCTAGGTCTTGACCTTGCGCTTGGCGTAGGCGGTATTCCGCGTGGCCGTATCATTGAAATCTTTGGCCCGGAAAGTTCAGGTAAAACCACCCTCACCCTGCATATCGTTGCGGAAGCACAGAAAAAAGGCGGCACCTGCGCGTTTATCGATGCTGAGCATGCACTCGACCCGATCTATGCCAAGAAGCTTGGTGTTAATATCGATGACCTGCTGATCTCCCAGCCAGACACGGGCGAACAGGCGCTCGAAATTACCGATACGCTGGTTCGCTCCGGCGCAATCGACGTGATTGTGGTCGACTCAGTTGCAGCACTGGTGCCTAAAGCCGAACTCGACGGCGAAATGGGCGATTCCCACATGGGTCTTCAGGCCCGCCTGATGAGCCAGGCGCTGCGCAAGCTGACCGGTTCCATCTCGCGTACCAACTGCACCATCATCTTCATCAACCAGATCCGTATGAAGATTGGTGTTATGTTCGGCAATCCTGAAACCACCACTGGTGGTAACGCGCTGAAGTTCTACGCTTCCGTGCGTCTGGATATTCGCCGCATCGGTGCGATCAAAGACAAGGAAGAAGTAGTAGGCAACCAGACCCGCGTAAAAGTGGTGAAAAACAAAGTTGCACCTCCTTTCCGTCAGGTGGAATTTGATATTATGTACGGCGAAGGCATTTCCAAAACAGGCGAACTGATCGACCTGGGCGTGAAGTCCGGCATGGTTGAAAAGTCCGGCTCCTGGTTCTCTTATAAAGACCAGCGCATCGGCCAGGGCCGTGAAAACGCTAAACAGTTCCTGCGCGACAATCCAAAAGTGGCTGCAGAAATCGAAGCTAAGATCCGCGAGAATGCTGGCGTTATTGCCACCGCTCTGAAGGATGAACCTGAATCGGTTTCCGAAGACGCATAAACCTTAAAGGGAGTTTATCATGGCACGCAGCATACGCCCCGATGAACTCGAAAAAATCCGAAAGGCTGTCACGGGCGATGCTGAAAATGCCGCCCGTGAAGCCGCCGGAAAAGCGCTGCGCAAAGCCATCCCTTTTGAACCTGCCCCTACCGACGGTGCACCAGACCCGGATGCCCCGCACCATGCCATTATCCATTTTCCGCAAACACGTGCACGCCTGACGTCCGATCCGAAGAAAGGCCCGGGCGGTGATGTGGACTTAAATGTTATAAAGCCAGATGGCACCCCCGTGGATGTACCGGAAATCACCGCAGGCGGCGGCACTAAGGGCGGCAAGGTAACGCTTGACCCGCGCGCCGTACCAGAAGCGCTTGAACAACTTGGCGGTGCTGAGATAAATAAGGATAAGACCGTGCAATTCAGCCAGATGGTGGATGGCACCCAAACCGGAAGAGTAAAAGGATAATATATGCAGTTTCTAATCGTAGCTTATGACGCAAAAGACGCGGGTGCTATGGAACGCCGCATGGCTGCGCGTGAAGCGCACCTTGCCAGCATTGCTGAATATAAGGCCAAGGGACACATGCATATCGGCGCAGCACTGCTCGATGATGCAGGCAAAATGGTCGGCTCTACCCTGATTGTGGAATTTCCTACCCGCGCCGATTGCGATAACTGGCTGAACGCCGATCCATACGTTACGGGTAAGGTATGGAACGACATCACTGTGCAGGAATGCAAGATCGCTCCATCTTTTATCGCAAAAGCGGCTTAAGCAAAAACGGCCACGCCGATTCTAAGATCTATGCGTGGCCGTCTTTAAAAAGCGAATATCAGGGGTTATTCGCCTTTTTTCAGGTCATCAACTTCTTCCTGAAGTTCATCTTCGTGATAATCCTTTTTAGCTTTGTGGAAATCACGGGCTGCTTTGTTAGCGCCAATCTGAACGCTCTGGGAAGCCTGATCTACAGGGTTCTCATTCGCTTTAGCCGCTTCCTTTTCAGCGCGGTTTACCGCGATGTTGTCGTTCTGCTTAGCGATATGTCCTTTTTCCTGCTGAACAGCCTTTGCTTCCTCCGCAACGTCTGCCGGGGTGGTATCGGCATAGGCCGCAGTGGAAATAACCGACATAACAGCCATTACTAAAATGTGTTTTTTCATATAAAATCCATATATTTATTTAACAAATCACCAATATTTTTATTGGCTTTAAACAACCGTAACCTTTTGGTGATAAATTTTTCATATGATTCACCCCGTAAGAATATAAAATACCATACCCTGCGGTTTGCCTCGGGACTTGCAATACTACTGCCTTTTCTATATGTTAGCCCCCTATGAAAAATGTAAACGACGTCCGCTCCGCTTTCCTTGATTTCTTCAAACGCAATGGCCATGAAGTCCGGCCATCGAGTTCCCTTGTCCCGCATAACGATCCGACACTGATGTTCGCCAATGCTGGCATGAACCAGTTCAAGAACGTATTTACGGGCGCTGAGAAACTTCCATATGTACGCGCCGCAACGTCGCAGAAATGCGTACGCGCTGGCGGTAAGCATAACGACCTGGATAACGTGGGTTACACCGCGCGCCATCACACCTTCTTTGAAATGCTGGGCAATTTCTCGTTTGGCGACTATTTCAAGGAACAGGCCATTGAACACGCCTGGAACCTGCTGACCAAGGATTATGGTATCCCGGCAGATAAGCTGTCATTTACCGTATATCATACCGACGATGAGGCCTTTAACCTCTGGAAGCGCATCACCGGCTGCGACGACCGTAAAATCCTGCGTATCCCAACCAAAGATAACTTCTGGGCAATGGGTGATACCGGCCCGTGCGGCCCGTGCTCTGAAATTTTCTATGACCACGGCGAAAAAGCGGGGAACGGCCAGTGGGCGCTCAATTCCGATGGCAGCGATCGTTTCGACGCCCGCTTCGTAGAAATCTGGAACCTGGTATTCATGCAGTATGAACAGGTAGATGCCGATACGCGTGTTGACCTGCCGAAACCCTCCATCGATACGGGCATGGGGCTGGAGCGTATTGCCGCCGTACTTCAGGGTGTGCATGACAATTACGACATCGACCTGTTTAAAAACCTGATTGCCAATATCAAAGAACAAGCCGCGCAGCTTGGCGCAAAACCAGCAGCGCAGCCTGCGCCATATAAAGTACTGGCTGACCATTTACGCTCCTCCTGCTTCCTGATTGCAGACGGCGTGATGCCATCGAACGAAGGCCGCGGCTATGTACTGCGCCGTATCATGCGCCGCGCCATGCGTTATGCGCATCAGCTAGGCTGCAAAGACCCGCTGATGTATAAGCTGGTGCCTACACTGGTTAAAGAAATGGGACTGCAATACCCGGAACTGATCCGCGCTGAAGCAAGCATCATTGAAAATTTAAAACAGGAAGAAGAGCGCTTTAAACAGACGTTAGAGCGCGGCCTGAAACTGCTGGAAGAAGAATCTGCCAATCTTGCATCAGGCCAGAAACTGGCTGGCGAAGCGGCTTTCAAACTCTATGACACCTACGGCTTCCCGCTTGATCTTACGCAGGACATCCTGCGTGGCCGAGGCATCGAAGTGGATACTGACGGCTTTGAAAAAAGCATGGAAGGCCAGCGTGAAATGGCCCGCACCGCGCATAAGGGTTCGGGTGATGTCGCTACCGGAAAAATCTGGTTTGAACTTAAAGAGAAAATCGGTGCCAATATTTTCCTGGGCTATGACAAAGACGAATCCCAAAGCAAAGTGCTCGCGCTTGTAAAAGGCGGCGAGCAGGTTGATTCTGCGATTGCTGGCGACGAAGTTTATATCATACTCGACCAGACACCGTTTTACGGTGAATCCGGCGGTCAAATTGGCGATACCGGTAGTTTTAAAGATGTAGCCGATGTTACTGATACACAAAAACCACTGGATGATTTCATTGTACATAAGGCAAAGCTGAAAGCCTCTGTTAAAGTGGGCGACACGCTGCATGCCGTGATTGATACCACGCGCCGCAGCCGCATTCGCTCCAACCATTCGGCGACTCACCTGCTGCACAAAGCCCTGCGCGAAACACTTGGCGAGCATGTAACCCAGAAAGGTTCGCTCGTTTCGCAGGAGCGCCTGCGCTTTGACATCAGCCATAACAAGGCCGTCAGCCGCGAGGAAATCGCTGCCGTTGAACGCCGCGTAAATGAGGTGATCCTGCGCGCAAGCCCGGTAGAAACCAAAGTCATGACACCGGACGATGCCATCAATGCAGGCGCTATGGCACTGTTTGGTGAAAAATACGGCGATAATGTGCGCGTACTTTCCATGGGCGACGATGCGGGTAAAGCATTCTCGGTTGAACTATGCGGCGGTACACACGTGCGCAGCACCGGCGATATTGGCATATTCAAGGTAACCAGCGAAGGCTCGGTAGCAGCCGGCATCCGCCGTTTGGAGGCAGTCACCGGCGAAGCCGTGCGTGACTTTCTGATCGAATCGCTCTCCAAACAATATGAGCAGTTGCAGAAACTTTCCGAGGACAATACCAAGCTGATCGCAGAACTGGCGGAAGCCACCAAATCAGCCCCTCGCCCCGCACTGGCTCCTCACCGCTTCTTAAGCGACAGCTTTAAAACTGCTGCGCTCAAAGACTTAAACGCAATGTTCGATAAGGAAAACATGGCGCAGCTTGAAGCCATCCAGACCCTTCAGGAACAAAATAAGAAACTCGGCAAAGAAGTCGCCGAAGCTAAAAAACAACTCGCACTGGGCGATGCCAAGGTAGAAAAAGAAATGATTGGCGATATAGGATTCATCGGCAAAGCGTTCGATGGCCTTGATCCCAAAGAACTGCGCGCTGTGGCTGAAACCTTCCTGAAGCAGGCGGAGCCTGGTATTGCAGCTGTTGCAACTAACGTGGAAGGCAAAGCCTCCGTAGTGGTTGCGGTTAGCAAAACCGTGGCAGAAAAACATAGCGCAGTCACCCTCGTTCAGGCGGCAGTAGCCGAACTGGGCGGTAAAGGCGGCGGCGGAAGACCCGATATGGCACAAGGCGGTGGGCCAGATGGGGATAAATTAGATGCCGCGATAGCAAAAATAAGGGCACTTGTAGCATGAGTTCAGCACAGCTTAATAACACTCCTGGCGAAAAAATCGACCCGATGGCAGTCCCTGTTACGGTTGCTTACGGCGACGGTATCGGCCCTGAAATCATGGAAGCCACCCTGCGCATACTGCGTGAAGCTGGCGCGAAGCTTGCCATTGAAAGCATCGAAGTGGGCGAACGCGTCTACAATATGGGCGCCTCCAGCGGCATCCTGCCTTCTTCATGGGAATCGCTGCGCCGCACCAAGGTGCTGCTCAAAGCCCCCATCACCACGCCGCAGGGCAAAGGCTATAAAAGCCTGAACGTCACCATGCGCAAAACCCTTGGCCTGTACGCAAATATCCGCCCTACGCAAAGCTATCACCCGTTTGTGAAAACCAACCATACCAAAATGGATATGGTGATCGTGCGCGAAAACGAGGAAGATATTTATTCAGGCATCGAATACCGCCAGACCGACGATATGGCGACCTGCATTAAGCTGATCACCCGCACGGGCAGCGAACGCATCGTCCGTTATGCATTTGAATATGCCGTTGCCAATGGTCGCAAAAAAGTGACCTGCATGAGCAAGGACAACATCATGAAAATGGCTGACGGCCTTTTTCACCGCACGTTTGATGAGATCGCAAAGGAATATCCTTCCATTCAGACGGACCATTACATTATCGACATTGGTGCAGCGCGTATTGCATCCAAGCCTGAAATTTTTGACGTGATTGTGACTGAAAATCTTTATGGCGATATTATTTCGGACATCGCTGCGGAAGTTTCCGGCTCGGTCGGTCTTGCTGGCTCATCCAACATTGGTGCAGACTTTGCCATGTTCGAGGCAATCCATGGTTCGGCGCCCGATATTTCCGGCAAGAACATAGCCAACCCGTCAGGCATCCTGCAATCCGCTGTGATGATGCTGATCCATATCGGCCAGTGCGAAGTAGCCTCAAAGGTGCAGAACGCCTGGTTTAAAACCTTAGAAGACGGTATCCACACCGGCGACATTTACCAGCAGGGCGTCAGCAAGGAAAAGGTCGGCACCAAAGAATTTGCCGATGCGGTTATTGCCCGTCTCGGCCAGATGCCTTCAAGCTTCACCCCGGTTGATTTCAAAGCAAAGAAATCCGGCGGCGAGTCAAAAATGCGCGACATCACACCTGCTAAAAAGGAACTGGTCGGCGTCGACGTATATGTGCATGTCAAAACCGATATTGAGACATTAAGCGCTAAGATGAAGGAACTGGCAGGCGATTTCGAACTGAAAACCATTTCCAGCAAAGGCCTTAAAATCTGGCCGGAAGGCATTGGCTTTACCAATACCGACCAGGTCAATTGCCGCTTTATGGGTAAGTCTGGCGCAACCCACGCAGCTATCAGCCAGTTGCTTGCCCGTGTTGGCGAAGCAGGCATTGATTTTGTCAAAACTGAAAACCTCTATAACTTTGATGGCCAAGCGGGC
>JAGVKI010000011.1 GCA_020050695.1 Alphaproteobacteria bacterium
GGTGATAGCACCGGGCCAGAACTGGCGTATAAATAGCTGGCGTATAAATAGTTTTTGCCAAAAGACATGATCCCCGCTCTAGGGGTAAATCAACTGCTTTATATTATTTTATATATTTAGAACAAATGCTTGGGGTGTTTTTCTGGTGGCTTGCCTAAATCAAGCAACGAGCGAGAAGAGAAGCAGGGATATTTACAGCCATTTCGTTAGTATGTTTTCCAGGTCACTTGGCTGTATTGGTTTTGTAATATAGTCGTCCATTCTGGCATCAAAACAGCGCTTACTATCGCCGACCATTGCATTTGCTGTTACGGCAACAATAGGTGTTGGCGGGCGCCCTGTACGGTCTTCAAATTCCCTGATAACCATGCTGGCCCGGTAGCCGTCCATGACAGGCATTTGGCAATCCATCAAAATGATATCAAAATGACGTTGTTCGTGAACTTCAACAGCCTCTTTCCCGTTATTTGCGATGATGATATCGCAACCATATTTTTTTAGCATTTTACTGGCAACCAGTTGGTTTATCTGGCTATCTTCCACCAGAAGAATCGTCTTTCCTTCAAATTGAGGACGCTTGTACGAAGACAATTCTTTTGCTTTCGGGGCTTCAAATGCCCCCATATATTCATCAAGTACAATTTCAAACCAGAATACAGAGCCTTTGCCTTCTTCACTGGCAACACCCATTTTGCCCCCCATCATATGGGCTAACTGCCTGCAGATGGAAAGCCCAAGGCCGGTTCCACCGAACCGGCGTGCGGTGGATTGATCGGCTTGGGCGAACTTTTCAAAAATTAATTCTACTTTGTCAGGTGCTATACCGATGCCTGTATCCTGAACGTCTACATGAAACAGAATGTTATTGTCACTTTGGCGTTTTGCACATACCGATACCTCAACGCTTCCCTTGTCGGTAAATTTAATCGCGTTGCCTAGCAGGTTGTTGAGGATCTGGCGTATACGTCCCTTATCGCCCATAGCATTATGCAGGTCATCGGGCTGATAATTCAATCGTAACTCTATGCTTTTCTCCTGTGCTTTAATGGCTGTAACCGAGCAAACCTCCTCGCACAGCGCGCGCATATTGAAAGGACGAATATCAAACTCAATCCTTCCCGCTTCAATTTTGGAGATGTCTAGAATATCATTGATGATCTGCAATAGGCTTTCTGCAGAGTTTACCATTTTCTGAGCATAGGTTCTTTCCGTCGAACTGAGATTGCTATCGAGCAATACATTCGCCAGGCCAATAATCCCGCTCATAGGAGTTCGTATTTCATGGCTCATATTGGCCAGAAATTCGGATTTCAAACGCGTTGCTTCTTCCGCCTGTTCTTTAGCAATTGCCAGCTCATCATTTTTTTGTTCAAGCTGTGCGGCGTAATTACGCAGCGCTTCTTCTGCAAGCCTGCGATCGGTCACGTCGCTTAAGCTGCCCGCCATACGGGTTGCATGGCCATTTTCATCCCAAATGGCCTGTCCCTTGGCGTGGAACCATCGCCATTCACCGGATTTTACCCTGAGCCTATATTCAACTTCGTAAGGTGTGCGGCGTGTAAGATGTGCATTTAGTACGCTTAATACACGTTCCTTATCATCTGGATGCAGCCTATCTTCCCATGCCGCATAATTCACCTCAAATTCTTCCGGTTTATATCCAAGAAGTTCAATAAATCTGTCCGAAAAACTATTTTTATTATGAGTAATATCCCAGTCCCACATACCTGAGCCGGCGCCTAGCCAGCCTAGTTCTAAGCGGGTTTTGATATCATACATGGTTTCTTCTGCTTTTTTACGCTCATGAATATCACGTAATGACCCCAGCATTCGCACGGGTTTACCCTGTTCATCGCGTACTGTATTTGATTTGGCGCTGAACCATCGATATTCACCTGATCTTACCCTGAGCCGATATTCTGCTTCGAAGGGAGTCCCATAATTAAAATTCTCCTGAACGGCTTTTGCGACTTTCGGCAAATCGTCAGGATGCAGTCTTGAGGCAAATTCGGAATAGCTGGCATTGATTTCATGCTCTTCATATCCAAGCAGTTTTTTGAATTGCGGCGACCAGTATTCCTCATCTGTGTTGATGTCCATCCAGTCCCAGATGCCATCATTGGTACCTGCGATTGCCAGATGGAAGCGCTGCTCACTTTTCTTGAATGCCTCAAGGGTAAGCTGGAGCAGGTTGGTTTGTGAACGATCTTCAATCAGCGCGATCACTTGCTGGCTTAGTAAGCGAAGGGATTGGATTTGATCGGCATTAAGTTCTCTGGGGCAGGTATCTATTACGCACAATGTACCTAAAGGGTATTGCGACTGCACTTTTAGCGGAACGCCGGCATAAAAGCGGATTTTTGGCCCATCCGTTACCAGGGGATTATCAAAAAACCTTTCATCTTCAAGCGTATCGCTAACGATGAGAATATCATCCGGTTTCAGAATCGAATGGGCGCAAAATGCCAGGTCACGGTGTGTTTGCGTCGCCTCTAATCCGACCTTGGATTTAAACCACTGGCGGTCTTCCCCCACCAGACTGACCAGCGCGATCGGGGTGCCGCAAATAAGCGACGCAAGCTGTGTCACGCGATCATAATCAGCCTCAGGTAACGTATCAAGGATTCTATATTTAGTAAGAACCTCGAGGCGCTGCGTTTCATTGGACGGGGGAGGAGCTATTTTCATAACAAAGACATTACCGAATTAAAACCATGTAATAAAAATATTACGCACAAGCCGCACTGCAATACTGTCTTATATCAATCTCAGTAGAGGTTTGGCAATGCTGCTTCATTAATTCAGATGGTTTTCATAGGAATGTCTAGTTGCATCCCGGCAGCGGACTTATTGCCAATGATTCTATTTTTGAGAATTTAAATGATAAAGCCTAAGCCAGGCGAAATAAAATATATATAATATACAGTGCTTTAACAGCATTCCCATTTTGGCACCATGCTTGCGATTAGTTAACTGAAAGGATCGCAGCATGAACACAGACATAACCCATAATACACAAACCGTACAACTTCCCGCCCGCATCACATTGGAAACGGTAGAAGCCCTCGTACGCGATCTTAAAGAAATTACGACCACCCCGGGTTCATCCCTTGTGCTGGATGCAACCAATACGGAAGTCATTACTACCCCTGGAATGCAGTTATTCTTAGCATTGGAAAAAACCCTCCGCCAGACAAATGCCAATCTTTCATTACAGAATGTCAAAGCCTCCGTCGTGGAAGTCTTTCGCACATTCGGTTTGGAAAAGCAGTTTTGCGAATGGAGTGCAGCCCATGAATAAGACTGTCGGCACTCGCAAGAACATGCCGCCCTTAACCCTCGTGGTGAATCAGGCGCAGGCAGCACGCGAGCAGGCCGAACTACCATTACCCCTGACCATTCATTTAACATCATGGGAGGCATCCAGATGGCTAAGAAAGTACTAATCGTCGATGATTCAAAAACCATGCGCGACATGGTGTCGCACACCCTTAAAGGTGCGGGCTTTGAAGTCACGGAAGCAGAAGATGGCAATATTGCACTCTCTGTATTGGGCAGCCTAAGTTTTGATGTGGTGCTGACCGACCTGAACATGCCGGGCCTGGATGGTTTCGGTCTAATCGAGCAGATGCGAGCAGATCCAAGCCATAAATATGTTCCCATCCTGATGCTCACTACCGAGTCTGATGTGCAGAAGAAAGAGCGTGGCAAGGCGGCAGGTGCGACCGGCTGGATCGTTAAGCCATTTAATCCAGAAAAGCTGGTGCAGGCAATTAATAAAGTGTGCGCATAAGGGTAAAACCATGGAAGACCTTAGCGAATTCAGACAGATTTTCTTCACTGAGTGCCATGAGCTGCTTACCGATATGGAAGAGCGCCTGCTCAAACTCGATGTGGGAACACAGGACAAGGAACAGCTTAACGCTATTTTCCGTTGTGCCCATTCGATTAAAGGCGGGGCAGGTGCATTCGGTCTGGACGCTATCATGCGCTTTACGCATATCCTTGAAGCCTTGCTGGATGAAATGCGTGAAGGCCACTTAATGCCTACCCGTGAGGCGATTGACGCATTACTTAAATCGGTTGATATCGTAAACCAGATGCTCGCTGCCGCTGAAGATGGCAGAGAGGTTGTTGCGGATTTCGGTGCAGGTGTAGCAGCGACATTGCAGAGCCTGACAACCGGAACCCCGCATATGGCTGCTGCCCTTCCCATCGTGCAGTCAGCTGCGCCTGTATCCAGTGAACGCACATATAATGTCAATTTTGCACCGCATCCAACGCTTTTGGCGACTGGTAATGAGCCGTTTCTTATTCTGCGCGAATTATCGCGCCTGGCGCATGCCGACATCAGTGTTGATACGAGCGATGTTCCTGAACTTGATCTGTTGGAACCGGTCTATTGTAACCTTAAATGGACCCTGCGCCTGCAGGGTGATATTACCGAAGATGCTATATGGGAGGCCTTTGAATTCGTACGGGACCTTGCAGAAATCACGGTTACAGAGCAGCATGCTATAAAGGCCCCCGAACTTGCAGAAGTCAAAAAAACGGTAGCCGAAGAAGCTGGCCCCGCTAAAGCAGCCGCTACCACTTCCATCCGTGTTGATCTCGAAAAAATAGACCGCCTCGTTAATATGGTAGGCGAACTGGTGATTACCGAGGCCATGCTGCGTGCGCAGGTTCGCAGCCTGCCTGTGGATCAGTTTACCGATCTGATGCGTGGTATTGATGAATTATCACACCATACCCGCGAACTTCAGGAATCGGTTATGGCGGTGCGTATGCAGCCAGTGAAATCGATCTTTTCACGTATGCCGCGCATTGTGCGCGATACCGCAGCACAGCTTGGTAAAGATATTCAGCTGGTTCTGTCCGGTGAAAATACAGAAGTAGACAAAACGGTTATTGAATCGCTCAGTGACCCGCTCACCCATATGATCCGTAATTCGCTGGATCACGGTATTGAAACACCGGACCAGCGCGTATGGAACAACAAACCAGTGCAGGGAACCATTCACCTGTCGGCCTATCACCGTTCAGGCCGTATTATCATCGAGATTTCCGATGATGGCGCAGGCATCAACCGCCAGAGAGTGCTGTCCAAAGCCATTGAAAAGGGTTTGGTCGCCGCCGATGCCCAGCTAAGTGATGATGAAATAGATCACCTGATTTTCCTGCCGGGTTTCTCAACAGCGGAAAAAGTAACTTCGGTTTCAGGTCGCGGTGTGGGCATGGATGTGGTCAGGCGTAACATCGAGTCGCTGGGCGGTACCGTGCGCATCACCAATAACCCGGGAACTGGTTCTATTTTTACGGTTTCGCTGCCGCTTACCCTGGCCATTCTCGATGGCATGATCGTGCGTGTGGGTAGCGAGAACTATATCGTTCCTATTACCAGCATTATCGAAACCCTGCGTCCCAAGGCAGAGGAAATACACAAGGTGCAGGGCCGAAGCGATGTCATCAATGTGCGCGGCGAGTTCGTGCAACTGATGTACCTCAATCAGTTGTTCGGCATTGCTAATGCTGAAAACGATGTAAGCAAGGCGCTTATCGTGCTTGTCGAAAGCGGTAACAGTAAAATGGGACTGGTCGTCGATGAATTGGTTGGCCAGCAGCAGGTTGTGATTAAAAGCCTGGAGGCTAATTCAGACCCGGTAAAAGGCATTTCGGGCGCGACCATTCTTGGCGATGGCAAAGTGTCACTCATACTTGAAATCAATGAACTTAAAAATCTCTGCCAGAACCATGTGGTTCTGGTGCAGGCCGCATAAAAGGAGCGTTGTATGACGGATAGTTTTGATAAAACACGGGAGATAAAGGAAATCATGCCTGAATCGGCATTGCAGTACCTTACCTTTACCGTGCAGGGCGAAGAATACGGCGTGGATATTATGACCGTGCGGGAAATCAAGGGCTGGACAGAAACCACCCGCCTGCCTAATTCGCCGGAATATATGCGTGGTGTCATGAACCTGCGCGGACTGATCATTCCTATCTTTGATCTGCGCGCACGTTTTCGCCATGAACTGACCGAAGCGAATTCAAGCCATGTCGTTATCATACTGGCGGTGGGTACGCGCAATATCGGCATATTGGTAGATGGCGTTTCTGACATTCTAACCGTGGCTGCCCAGGAAGTGAAACCTGCGCCGCAGATCGAAGGCCAGGGCAAGGACGATTATATCACAGGACTAATTTCACTGGAAAACCGCATGGTGGTGCTGCTTGCGGTTGAGCATCTTTTCGATGTCGCAAGCACTCAAACAACCACTGAACACGCAGCTTAGTCATATAGATTTGGGAGAACGAACATGTTTAAATTTATCAATAATCTGAGGGAACTTAACGCCACCTTTAATGCGCTGGATAAATCGCAGGCCATGTTTGAAATACATAGGAATGGCAATATTATCGGGGCCAATGAAAATTTCCTGCACCTGCTGGGCTATAGCCTGGAAGAACTTAAAGATAAGAATTTTAGTTTTTTTGCAGATGCTAATTATATTAAGAGTCACGAACATAAACAGATTTTTGATAAGCTGAAGCAGGGAGAATTCCAGGCGGAAGAATGTAAATGCCGCACTAAGGATGGCCGCGAAATATGGGTTCAGATTAATTATCACCCGATCACGGAAGGACGTAAAGTCATAAAGGTCGTTGGTTTTGCCACCGATTACACCGAACAGCATAAAATGTCGGAAGAGATAGAAGAACTGCGCGTTCGTGCCAGCATTACCAATATGACCAGCATCGTTTCAGAAGCAGATTTGAAGGGTGACATCGTCACCATCAATGAAAAATTCTGTGAAGTATCGAAATACAGCCGCGACGAGCTGATCGGCAAGGGCCATAACACCACCCGCCACCCTGACATGCCAAAAGAAGTGTTCAAGGAACTCTGGTCGACCATCGGCAGGGGCAAGCCATTCCGCGGTATCATTAAGAACATGGCCAAAGATGGCACGCCTTATTATGTGGATGCTGTGATTGCACCGGTTATGGGTGAAAATGGCAAGCCCAAGAAATATATTGGTGTGCGCTACGATATTACCGCTGCTGAAATCGAACGCCAGAACATGAAAGGTATTCTTGGCGCAATTGATAGCACCTACTGCTATGCGGAATATGACACAAAAGGCCAGGTGCTGACGGCAAACAACAATTTTCTTTCGCTCTTTGGTTATAAGCTGGAAGAAATTGCGGGTAAATCAAGTTCCTTATTTGTGGATTCCATGCAGGCGAAATCCGATGCGCATGCTCAGCTCTGGAATGATCTGAGTAGCGGTAAAGGCCGCAGCGATGTGTTCAAGCGCATTACCAGGGACGGTCGTGAAGTATGGCTCCAGACCGTATATGCAGCAGCAAAAGATGAAATGGGCCGCGTGCAGAAAATTGTAGAAATCGCCCTCGACATCACAGAAGCAAACTTGCGTAACGTAGACTATGCAGGCCAGATAGCCGCTATTGGTAAATCGCAGGCGGTGATCGAATTCACCCCAGATGGTATAATACACAATGCTAATGAGAACTTCCTGAATGCATTGGGATATACGCTTGATGAAATCAAAGGCAAGCATCACAGTATGTTCTGCGATAATAAATACAGGAGCAGTAACGAGTATGTCCAGTTCTGGGCAAACCTGAACCGCGGCGAATACCAGGCCGGCGAATTTAAACGCTTCGGCAAAGGCGCGAAGGAGATTTGGATCCAGGCCTCGTATAACCCGATTTTCGACCTGAATGGCAAAGTATACAAAGTAGTTAAATACGCTTCTGACATTACCAAAATGGTACTTACACGCACCGAGAACGAAGCAGGCATGAACGAAGCTGTGAATGTGCTCACCGAAATGTCCGGCGGTAATCTGACTCTGCGCATGGAGGGCAATTATCAGGGCACATTTGCTGATATTAAAAAAGCAGTCAACGCTACGGTAGATAAGCTGATCGATACGGTGGTCCGTATCAAGGAATCGTCTGAATCCGTAGGTTCGGCGGCCTCTGAAATCGCTTCGGGTAGCTCTGATCTTTCGATGCGTACCGAACAGCAGGCGTCCAGCCTTGAGGAAACGGCGGCCAGCATGGAGGAAATTACCGGAA
>JAGVKI010000272.1 GCA_020050695.1 Alphaproteobacteria bacterium
AACATCCCTGCACTGCTGGTGCTTGAAGATGATGTCGTGCTGGCAGATGACCTGCCTGCTATACTGGCTGACCTGTCATGGATGCCCAGCGATGATTGTATCATCCGCTTAGAAACATTCTGCATGTACGGCGTATATGGAAAAAAAGTTGCCACAGTAAGTGGCCGGGGCTTGCATCCCTTACGTTCCATTCAGCATGGCGGGGCAGCGTATATAATCACATATAAACGCGCAGCAGCGCTTCTTGCCGATTATGACAAGCATATTGATGCTGCCGACCATATGATCTTCCGCTACCCAACACAGCACAATGTATTCCAGCTGTCTCCCGCGCCGGCAATCCAGTTTGGCATATTGATAGATGGGCATATCCGCACCCACAGCATCATCGAATCAGAGCGTTCCGTCCTTAAACGCCAAAGCCTTTACGATGCCTCCACCATGCGTCAGCATCTATGGTGGCGCATTAGTTCCAGCATTTATATTTTGTGGGATGTGCTGCGCGGCTACAGGCTGCAGAAAGTGCCCTATCAGGGATGACATTATAGTCTTCCATTCGTGGTTTACCCCCTACCCGCTACCGCTTTAATCCACTGTAATTAAAAAACAAAAATTTGGCATGATTCATGCTTGTATCAAAAGCGCGTAATTAGGCTCGCGCAAACTGGATAAAACCAAAGGTACAGCAGAAACATGGATAATAGCGTTTACATAGCCCTCTCCCGCCAACTGGCAGAGTTTCGTGATATGGCGGCGACCGCGAACAATATCGCGAACGTCAATACCACCGGCTATGACTCCGAGCATGTCATGTTTTCCACCTATGTCATGAAGGACATCAACAAGGGCGACCGCAACAACATGGCATTCGCCCATGATGCCACCAGCTACATGAATACAGAAATGGGCGCGCTGCAGATCACCGGCAATGATCTCGATATGGCCATTCAGGGCGATGGGTATTTTTCTGTCCAAACGCCACTGGGCGTTCGCTACACGCGCGCTGGCAACTTCCAGATCGCAGGTGACGGAACATTGATAACGGCGCAGGGCTACTCCGTGCTCGGCCAGGGTGGTGTACCCATAGTGTTGCCTGAAAACACACGTGTTGTTGAAGTAGGTGAAGCAGGCAACCTGAAAGTTGACGGCGAAGATTTTGGCCTGCTGGGTATCGTGCAGTTTGCCAATCCGCAATTGCTTGAACGCCTGGGAAGCAACCTGTTTGGCAGCAATGTCCCAGGCACCGCAGCAGAGAATATCAGGGTGGTTCACGGCGCACTCGAAGGCTCGAATGTAAAACCTATTATGGAAATGACCCACATGCTCGACGTATCGCGCAGCGTGGATACCACAGCAAAATTTATAGAAGTGATCTACGATCTGGAGCGTAAAACCTCCAATACGTGGGCACAACAAGGATAAGTAGGAGATAAACCATGCGCTCATTAAACATCGCCGCCACAGGTATGCAGGCACAACAGCTGTATGTGGACGTCACCTCACAGAACCTGGCCAACATCAACACCACGGCGTATAAACTACAGCGCCCTGAGTTCCAGGATCTGCTGTATCAGGATATGCGCAGCGCAGGTATTCGCTCATCTGATGCAGGCACCATTCTGCCTACCGGCATTCAGGTCGGCCTGGGTGTAAAAACAGGCGCTATCACCCGCAACACCACGCAAGGCACGCTGCAATCCACCGGCGGCCCGCTGGACATGGCGATCCAGGGACGCGGCTTTTTCCAGATTACACTGCCTACCGGTGAAATCGCGTACACCCGCGCCGGTAGTTTCCAGGTAAGTCAGGACGGCAACTTAGAAACCATCGACGGCTTCCTGCTGCTGCCTAACATCACCGTTCCGCAGAACGCTACCGCAGTCAGCGTGAACCAGTCAGGCGAAGTGTTCGCTACCATCCCTAACCAGGTGGACCCACAGAATCTCGGCCAGTTACAGCTGGTAAATTTCATCAACGAAGCAGGTATGAAACCAATCGGTAACAATTCCTTCTTAGAGACCACTGCTTCGGGCGCGCCAGTTGTTGGCGTACCAGGCCTTGACGGCTTTGGTACGATTTTGCAGGGCTTCCTTGAAAACTCGAACGTGAACCCCGTATCGGAACTGACCAACCTGATTAAGGCACAGCGCGTATATGAAATGAGCAGTAAAGTCGTCACCAAGAGTGATGAAATGCTGCAGTCCCTGAATCAAAGCGTATAACCAGAGCGTTTAATATGACAAAGCGGATCGCATTATTTATAGCTTTTAGCCTGCTGACAGCGCAGCCCGTGCTGGCTGCATATGATCCTGTAGGGGATGCAGCCGCTCAGAACATGCTGTTCCAGCTGACCACCGACGAGGCAGAAACGGCCATTAGTCAGGCACTGTCCGGCAAAGGTGCAGGCAACAAAGTGTCGGACACCATCACCGGGCGCAAAGACGATGTGCTTTTTTCCTATGGCCAGCCAGTCACGGCTGAAATCCATGGCCTTCGCTATGACAGCAGCAACCACCGCTGGAATGCGAGCATCCTGTTTCGTGCAGGCGAAGAAGTCGTATCGGCCGTTCCTGCAACCGGCACCTATGAAGAAGTTATCGACGTGCCCGTACTGCGCCGTGAAGCACGCAACAATAACGTAATCAGCGAGGGTGACCTTGAAATGCGCGCCTTCCCGCTTGCGCACACGCGCAGCGATACTATTACCAATGCCAGCGACCTTATCGGCAAATCACCGCTGCGTTACATATCGGCTCAGCGCCCTATTCGCAGCAATGAGATAAGCAGCCCCGCAGTCGTCAAAAAAGGCAGCCTGGTTCAGCTTCAGTTCGTTTCTTCCGGTATCCAGATTTCAACGACCGGACAGGCGATGGATGATGGTGCGCAAGGCGAGGCAATCAATGTTCGCAATGTGGCCAGCAAACGCGTAGTGCGCGCCATCGTTGAAAATGAAGGCAATGTTCGTGTTATGTCATCAGGGAGTATGCCCGCCACCTCACTGACAAGCAATACACCTACCCCCGTAATAACAGGAGGCAGCCATGCAACAAATTAATTCGCGTATCATCAGCCTGCTGCTGACATGTACCGCCTTATCAGGATGTGCTAATATCCTCGGCCAGCTTGACCACATCAATCAACCGCCCCCCATGGCGGAGGTCGTCAATCCGCAGGAAAAACCCGAGTACCAGCCGATGACCTGGCCGATGCCAGAAACGCAGCCGCCGCCAAAACAATATGCTAACTCGCTGTGGCAGCCCGGTGCACGCGCCTTCTTCCGTGATGGCCGTGCAGCGCGCGTCGGTGATATTTTAAAAGTACGCGTTAAAATCAACGACAAACTGCAGTTCAATAACCAGACACAGGCAAAACGCGAAACAGAAAATACCGCTACTGCAGATGCGGCATACGGGCTGGAGCGCAGGCTTCAGCTTCTACCGCTACTGCCAGGCGGCGCGCCAAACCCCGCCGCACTGCTTGATATAACCAGCGATTCGGATACGAAGGGCACCGGCGTTATCCAGCGTCAGGACATCGTAACCACACAGGTTGCCGTGATGGTCACCCAGATGCTGCCGAACGGCAATATGGTGATTGAAGGCAAGCAGGAACTCACCATGAATAAAGACGTGCGTGAAGTGGCTGTAAAAGGCGTTATTCGCCCGCAGGACATCGATTCATCCAATACCATCGATTCAACCCAGATTGCGGAAGCACGTATCACCTATTCAGGCCGCGGCCAGTTGCAGAATGCACAGCAGCCACGCTGGGGTACACAGGTTATGGACATCGTAGCGCCGTTCTAAGTGCGTAATGTTTCTTGAAGATGGGATTGGGGTGGCTTAGAGCGCGAACTGCGCTTTAGGCCATTGCCATGCCGACGCCCAGATCAGGCATTTCCACATATGGCGTGTCAGGACGCGCAAGGCTACCCAGCACCTCGCCACGCTCAGCACTTGCCCATTCCAGTGACAAGCTGCTTTCACGCATGTTATTGAGATTGCTGATCGCCGTTTGCGGCAACATAATTATGTTGCTTGCGGCTGCCTCAGCGCCAGAAGTGACAGCGGTAGATGCACCTGATGAAGCGGTCGCAACGGTTGCTACCGTAGCAGCAGCTGCGCCGCCTGTAATAGCCCCGGTTATATTGCTTGCCACACCGCCGGCCAGTTCGCCTATACGGTCAAAGATACCAATCAGATTATCACCGAATGTTTGCGCGGCTTCCATGAGGTAACCGCCAATTCCTTCTGACATAATTTATTCCTGTTCAATGCACCCGGCCCCTCGAATTACGCCGGTTTATCTATCAATTTTAGACTGTAAATGCGCCATATTCCAAGCAGGAAAAGCGCCGACATGGATGAAACTTTTATGACATCAGGAAAAAATATTAAATATCAGCGCATTGGGCTGAGAGAAATGGCATGCAGCATGTTATGCGCTTCCAGCGATGTAGGCTGGAGAGCCGCAGAATCACCCTGGGCTTCGCCCTTGGCTACGCTGTTTTCCTTTTGCTCCAGGGCCGCAAAGGTACGGTCCAGAAGTGCCATCATCTGGTTATCGCGGTTAGGTACGCTGCTGCCGCCCATCACCACTGCCACTATGCGGTGGCCGTCTTTCTGGGCAGAGGTCACCAGGTTAAAGCCGGACGCACGGATAAAGCCGGTTTTCACGCCATCAACACCTGGGTATTTATTCATTACGTGGTTATGGCCTGGATAGGTAATGCCATTGTAACTAAAGCTCTTCATTTTGAAGAAGTGGTAATATTCCGGGAAGTCACGGCGCAGCGCGATTGCAAGCCTTGCCATATCATAGGCATTGGTGTGCTGCTTGTTATCAGGAAGCCCTGACGGATTACGGAAAATCGTATCTTTCATGCCAAGTTCGCGGGCTTTTTTGGTCATCGCCAAGGCAAAGTTCCATTCCGTATCACCCAGCACTTCTGCCAGTACCATCGCAGAATCGTTTGCGGAGCGAACCACAAGGCTTTCAATAGCAGAGCGAACCGGAAGCGTATCGCCTTCACTTAAGGATATATTGGTTTGCGGCTGTCCTGCGGCCTTGGCTGATACATCAATCCTGTCATCGAGTTTCAGCTTGCCGCTTTTAAGCGCATCAAACGTCAGATACAGGGTCATCATTTTGGTAAGCGAAGCCGGATAGCGTGGGCTGGCGGCATTCTTTTCATAAAGGATCTGGCCGGTTTCAGCATTGACCACTAAAGCAGAAAAGAGTGCTTCCTGGCGCCTTGCAGCTGCTGCGGCAGCAGCGGCGGATACTTTTTTGCTTTTAGCGCGCGATGCCGATTTTGTTGCTTTGCTAGTTTTTGTGGTTTTTGCACTCTGCGTGGTTTTGCTTTTCGCAGACGTGTTGGTTTTTGCAACTGCGTCATATGGGGACACTGAAGTCACCGAAAATGACACAACCATTAATGAAACAATGATAAAACGACTAATAGACATCTTAAAAAGCGTGCTCACCTGCTATATTGTTTTTTTAGGTCTTATAAAACCAATATACTATTGCTAGTGGTTTATCAACCCTCTTCTATCCAAATACAGTGTATAAAGAGCCGGTTCTGGCAATTCGCCCTGCATCGCCCTAAAGGGCACCTGCGCAGCCGGACAACAAACTATATAATCTTATGTCTACTCCATAATTATTACATAATTACTAATAATTGTTGAGCGAAAACTAGTTTCGAATACGTTTTCGATCCTTTTTATTCTTTCATTCCCGCCTTGATACAGCAAGCTTACAGGCGAAGAAATCTTGACATTTTTAGCGCACAAGAGTATAGCGCATAGCAATGCTGCGATGCGAGATAACATCTGCAGATGACAGAGTTACCTTACGCATGATCAACAAACCCTAACTTTGGGAGTTACCCATGACTCAACCTACAAAAAAAGTTTCCGCCCAGCCTACAGCCAAGCTTGCTAGCAATGTAGCTAACAAAGCCGCCCGCAATACGTATGCTGCCGTTGAAAGCGGCCGCGCGTCTGCTGAAAACGTAGTAAAAAT
>JAGVKI010000277.1 GCA_020050695.1 Alphaproteobacteria bacterium
AGCGTGCCGACGATTGCGCCGCGCTGTGTATTATCAAGCGCGCGGCCTGCAGCTGCTTCGAGCATTTCAATCTGCGGTTTCTGGCCATCGCTGCGTGCAACGTTGGTAAAAGTGCCTGGCGTGTTTTCGGCCATGCCCAGGCCGCCTGCAACCATAGGACGTATACGGGCCATCATCAGCTGGGTTTTGTAAGCAGCGTTTTCGGATTCAACGGTCTTTTCAAATACCTCGCCTGCTGCCTTGTCGATAGGGCGTGCTTTCATGTACGACACGGTCATTTCATTGGCCATCAGCTTTAGCATGGCTTCGCGGTCTGCTGGCGGCATATTGCCAAAGCCCATGGCTTCGGCCTGGGTTTCGAGTTTTGCTTTAATGGCAGCACTGATCTGTCGCGGATCGCGTAGCGGCGGGCGGGTGCCTGCTACCTGCTGAAGCGCATCGGTCATGGTATTGGCAATAGCGGTGCGCTGCTCGGCGCTGAACTGATTGTTAGGCACACCTGCGGCCTGCGCCATCATGTTCAGTTTTTCCATGCCTGCAGTATTGGAAATATCTACGACAATCTGGTTGTTTTCGTTCTTCAGACCAAGGCCGGTAAGTACCTGCGCCTGGATCATGGTGCGAACGGTCTGGTTTTCAGCGGCAGTAAGGCCGTTGGCGTCAACCGGCCCTGGCGGTACGGCAGAAGGTGGCGGCGCAATTTCCGGTGCGCCTACTTTGGTGCGTACAGAATTTTGTGACTGGGTGCTGATCTCTTGTATCTGCTCATCGGTCAGGCCGAGTTCCCCCTGGCGTGCCTTAAGTCGGGCGGTTACGCCTTTACCGATGTCATTAGCTGTTTCTATACCGATAAAACGGGTGAGGTCTTTAGCATCCTGGGACTGGCCGTCGCTAAAGAGCATATTGAATATGCCTGACAGCGCTGAACCAATGCCTTTTTCCTTGATCATTGCCCACAGGCCGCGGAAGGCCTGACCAATGGTTGCGCCTTTGAGGAATCCGATGCTTCCGGTGTTTTCACCTACCGCCAGCGACACTTCTTCGGCAACCGCATCGCCGCGCTGGGTGGTGGGAACAAGTGTGTCTAGGCTTACGCCCTTATCGTCTTTAAGCTGGCTAAGCGGAACGCCGGCCAGTGTGCGGCGGGTAATCGCTTCTTTAGCAAGTTCGTCCCAATCGGGAGCCGGATCGGCCTCGATATAGCCACCCATGATAAGCATGGAGGCACGCTCGCGAATTTTCGCAGCAACGGCTTTGGGAACGCCATTTCTAGCTTCCAATCTTGCCTGTTGGCTAAATTCTTCTGATGGGGACAGTGCCATGTTTCACTTTAGTTGTGGTTTTCCATACTTCTTAATATAGCCCATACCGGCAATATATGGCGTGAACAAATTATTACATCGATTATTTTCTTGTCAGTGTATTGTGAATATATTGTAATAAATGAATTAAATTTATTATTTACAATGCCTTGTCATGTGTATGACGAGCCGTTTTAGTCACAATAATTAATCTTAGCATAAAAATGGCAAAAAACGATTAATCGTTGCTTTTCATGCCTAAAAGCGCGTACACTAGCCTAAATTGGCATTAAGCCATTATAATATATTGTTTTTATAGCAACGGGCTCTAAGTTGGGAGAAGTAGCTTATGGCAATTGTCCATATCCGTGTGGGTAACCGTGAATATGACGTGGCCTGCGACGACGGCCAGGAAGATCATCTGCGCCTGTTGGCCGATGAGGTCGATGAACGCGTGCGTTCCCTGATATTCAGCATGGGCAGCAACATCAATGAAGGCCTGGCATTATTGCTGACTTCCCTGACGATGGCCGATGAACTGCTTGAAAGTAAAAAAGAAGTTCGTGCCGTTGCCCTGGAAGTGCAGAAGATTTCCCGCCAGCTGGATGCCGAACGCCAGAACAGCCAACTGGCCCAGGTAGAGGCCGCAATGGCCCATACGCTGGAAGATATTGCGCTTCGCATCGAAAAGATTGCCGACCAGATCGAAATACAGTAGATTAGACATCTGGAGCGGTACTGCTCGGTACGTTTGGTACATTGTCCCTTGGACCAATATCTTCTTGTTCGGGGGCTGTCCCTGGCGGAGACCTAGTCTCTGCACATATGGCTCCCACCTTACTTACAGGTCGAATGAGGCTTGTTTCAACCGACGGCTATGGTGGTCCGCTCCTTTCTCATCCCTGCTTGTCTTACCCTATGTTTGCTCTATAAATGCCGCAAACGGTAAGCCATGACATTAGCAGACGACTCACATAAACAGCAATTACGCGCCCATTATCTCATGCTACGCAAAGCCATAACGGCAGGTGAAGCAGAGCGCTCTGCGTTGCAGCTTGCACAGCATGTGGCATCGTTCATTCCAGATACGGTACAAATAATCGCAGCCTACACTCCTGTGCGCAGTGAGATTGATGTACTACCTGCCTGCGTGGCGCTTGTAAAAACAGGGCGCACGATATGCCTGCCTGTGATTATGGCGGATGCGCAGCCGCTTTCCTTCCGCCGCTGGAACCCAGGCGAAGCGCTGGTGAGCGGGCGCCATGGCATTGCCGTGCCGCCGGAAAGTGAACCGGAAGTGCAGCCCGATATGGTGCTGGTGCCGCTGCTCGCGTTTGATGCAAAAGGCCACAGGCTCGGATATGGAGCAGGCTATTACGACCGCACGATTGCCGCGCTGCATGCGGCAAAAAAACGCCCGCTCTGCGTCGGCGTTGGCTATGACCTGCAGCAGGCGGAATTACTGCCAACGCAAGCACATGATGAGCAATTGGATGCGGTGATAACGCCGCTTGGAATGATGAGGTTTACATGAAATTATTATTTTTAGGCGATGTGGTAGGGCGTGCGGGGCGCGATGCGATACTCAAGCATTTGCCGGGCTTACGCAAGGAGTGGAATCTCGATTTCATCGTGATCGATGGCGATAATGCTGCCAGCGGTTTTGGCATTTCACCGCAAATCTGCCGCGAGTTTTTTGACGCAGGCGCTGATGTGATTACCGGCGGCGACCATGTGTGGGACCAGAAGGAACTGGTGCCGTACCTGTCGACGGAAAAACGGGTGCTGCGTCCGCAGAATTTCCCCGATAAAACACCCGGTACCGGACATGGTATATACACCACGCTGGGCGGCAAAAAAGTGATGGTGCTGCATCTGCTCGGCCAGGTGTTTCACCGCGAGCATGCGAGCTGCCCGTTTGCCTGCGCTGACAGCGTGCTTGAGCAGGCACGCCTTGGTGCGAATGTGAATGCCATTATTGTGGATATGCATGCTGAAGCGACGTCTGAAAAAATGGCGATGGGGCAGTATTTAAATGGTCGCGTAAGCCTGGTGGTTGGCAGCCATACGCATGTGCCTACCATGGATGCGCGCATACTGAGCAAGGGCACAGCGTACCAGACGGATGCAGGCATGTGCGGTGATTATGATTCGGTGATCGGTTTTAAACCGGAAGCGCCGCTGGAACGCTTCTTATCCAAACGCACAAAAATCAAACTGGAGCCTGCATCAGGCGAGGGCATTATGTGCGGCACGCTGGTGGAAACCGACGATAGCACCGGCCTTGCAACCTCCTGCCGTGCGATACAATATCCGAGGGCAATATGATACTGGTACTGTCTCCATCTAAAACACTCGACGAACAGAGTTGGCCACTTGTCACCCATACGTTGCCTGACATGCTGGAGGACTCGAAAACGCTGGTGAAAGAACTGCGTAAGTACAATGTAGCCAAGCTGCAATCGCTGATGAGTATCA
>JAGVKI010000075.1 GCA_020050695.1 Alphaproteobacteria bacterium
CGATATTATTGCACGCGAAGATCCCGATATTTGCTGCTTTGTGGAAATCGATAAAGGCTCGATCGACTCGGTGTATTTCAATCAGTTCGAGGCACTGGCCAGCGAGCATTATCCCTTTTTTGATATTGAGAATAAATACGGCCCGACCAGCCGCCTGCGCACATTGGCCCTGACCAGGGGAAAGAGTAATGGCTTCCTGGCAAAGCAAAAATTCCCGTATGAGAAAATCTATTTTACCCAAGGCACCAAAAAGCTAATCTACAAGATCAACCTGCTACCAAACCTTACATTGTTTTTTACCCATTTTTCGCTCAAAAAAGCGGTGCGCGCCATGCAGCTATTACAAGTGCGCGAACTGATACATGAGACCGCCGGTGAGGTCATACTGCTTGGGGATTTCAATATCCTGACGGGGTTTAAGGAACTCTCGGGATTGCTTGATGATAACAGGCTGGAACTGCTAAACGACGAGGCAGAGCCAACCTTTACCTTTCACCGTTTCCGCATGGCGCTGGATTTATGCATTTGCAGCCACGGCATTGCCGCCCATAGCACGCTTCGCATCATACCGCAGAGTTTCTCCGACCATGCGGCACTGCTGCTAACGGTAGACACCTGCACGCTGCATGCTTAAGCGGCAATATCTTCCGATACCGGACAGGTATGTGCGCGCTTCCTGCCCGCCATCAGAATAAACAGCCCTATAATCGACGTTGCGCCCAATATGAAAATAATCGGGAAGCTGTCGCGTGATGTGGAAAGGCTGATGCCGGTGGAAATAAATGCCCCTACCCCCAGCTGCAAAAACCCAAGAAGCGCTGATGCACTGCCTGCATTTTTAGAAAAAGGCGCCAGAGCAAGGGCCGCAGCATTAGGATAGGTAAGCCCGGCGCAGGACAGGAAAATAAAGAATAGCACCAGGGTAGAAGTCAGCCCATACCAGCCAAGCCAGCTTCCAACCATAAACACCACGCCCGTTACTGTCTGCAAAATGAGTATGTGCAAAAATAAGGTTTCACTGTCAAAGCGGCGCAGCAATACGACATTCACCTGGCTGCCTCCAATAAAACCAACCGCCAGCAAGGCAAATATGCCGCTATAGACTTCTGCGCTTAAATGAAAGCCGTCCATGAAAATAATCGGTGACCCCGCGACATAGGTAAATAAACCTGCAAAGGAAAATGCCCCGGCCAGCGCATAGGTTTTAAAACGCGGATGCAATAGGATCGCCCTATATTCCTTCACGATCGGCCCGAGCCTCAGCGAAATAGTAGGATCAGGGGTATGGCCTTCGGGCAGCAGGAAATAAATCAGCGCCAAAATCACCGCAACAATGGCCGCCAGCACCAGGAATACGGCTTTCCAGCCAATGGTGATTGCAACCATACCGCCAATGGTAGGCGCCAGCAGCGGCGATATGGCAATGAATAAAAACAGGCGCGAGAGAATCCTGGCACTTTCATCCACCGGGAAGAAATCTCGCACCATGGCAAGCGATGCCACGCCCGCAGCACAGCCACCAAGCGCCTGAATAAAACG
Organism: Alphaproteobacteria bacterium; assembly: GCA_020050695.1. GTDB lineage: Bacteria > Pseudomonadota > Alphaproteobacteria > Rickettsiales > SXRF01 > JAGVKI01. Next base: position 1,540 of record JAGVKI010000075.1, read on the forward strand.
AAGCGCTATCAGCGGCTCGATGGACGGCGCATACACGCAGGCAATAGACGTCAGGATAAACAACAAAAGCCCAGCGCATAGCGGCCTTTTGCGGCCAAACCGGTCAAGCAGCGGGCCATAAAATAACTGGCCGATGGCAAGGCCAATGAAATAGCTCGACAATGTCAGCGCAATAGTAGCGCTCGATACGCCAAGGTCAGCTGCCACCTGCGGAAAGGCAGGAAGGTACATATCAATGGCAAACGGGCTGATAACGCTTAAGGCGCCCAGCAGGCAGATAATAAAGCTATTGGAAGGTTTGGCAGTCACGAGAAAGGCTTTCAGTAGGCCATACATTATTCGGTTTCATTTATGGCGTAGTTTGCATAGAACAGTAAGAGCAATGGTCCCACGCTTCAACGACTAAATCCATTATGGCTATCCATCTTATCAAGCTATCCGTAGGGCCTGAAACCCTGTCTGATCTTACCAGCTGGCAAACGCAGCGCCTCAAGGATATGCAGCGCTGCGGCAAAAAGCCCGAACTGATGCATGTCACCCGGCATACCCCCAAACGCGCCGAAGAACTGCTCAGCGGAGGCTCGATCTACTGGGTCATTAAAGGCTGGATATGCGCGCGCCAAAAGCTTTTGGAATTTCGCCCTCTGGTGGAAGGCGGCGTAGCCCATTGCGGCATTATTTTGGAGCCGGAAATGATCCGCGTCATCCCGCGGGCGCACCGGCCCTTTCAGGGATGGCGTTATCTAGACCCCAAAGCCGCACCTTCCGATATTGCAAAAAACAGCGGTATAGACGACATGCCCGAAGACATGCGCCGCGAACTGGCGGAACTCGGATTACTCTAAAAAAACAGCCTAAATCACCCCCCTTCTAGAACTAAAAATAACGGGTAAATTGAGTGAAAACATACTGATAACCATATCCCGCTATCACTAAACATTGATTTTCCTTGATTTTATTTGGATATGGGCCTATAAATGACGCTGAGTTTGGTATTTACTCTTTATCGATGACAGTTGACGCTTCGGGCCTAGGCCTTCGAAAGTTTGTGCATGCGAATATGTGCACAATATCTAAGATTATCCTTTGCGGTGTTCTTACATTCCCCTGACGTTTGTAAATGAGGCGAGGTTTATGCCTTTGAGTTCAGACTTTTTGATATTGTCCGCACAGTGTGGGCAGTAATGTAACGCCAGTAAAAGGATTTTTCTTATGGCTAATGGTACAGTAAAGTGGTTCAACCCGACTAAGGGTTTTGGTTTCATTCAGCCTGATCAGGGCGGTGCAGATGCATTCGTTCATATCAGCGCATTAGAGCGCGCAGGTCTGACCACCTTAAACGAAGGCGCACGCGTTAGCTACGAACTCGTGACCGAAAAAGGTAAGACATCTGCTGTGAACATTAAGCTGGCTAACGCTGCTTAATTTCTACGAGATTCAAAAATACCCCGGCGGCATCAAACCCACCGGGGTATTTTTTTGCCTGCATGCTGGAAAAACATCAGCGGTTCATGTCGGTATCTACGCTGCGGCCAAGGCTGAGCCGCAAGGCATTGGTAATGGCAAGCACGTCAATCAACTCCTGAAACAATGCGGCCTGTACCGGCGTAATATACCCTGCCGCCGCAAACCCCATGCCAATCAGTGATAGCGCCATGCCACCTATGGCGCTCTGGAGTGCAATATGGCGCAGGCGGATGCTGATATGCAGCAGTTCGTCCACTTTGGCCAGCGAGTTCTCCATGATGACCACGCCTGCCGCCTCAGCGGTAACGCTGCTATGCTGGCCAAAAGCAATGCCTACGGTGGCGCAGGCCAGTGCGGGCGCATCATTAATGCCATCACCCATAAACAGCGTTGGGGCTTTGGCCGTTTCCTCGCGCACGATAGCGACTTTCTGTCCCGGGCTTTGCGAGGACAGCGTATCTTTAATCCCTAATAGTTCGGCAAGATAGGTCACTTCCGATTCGCGATCGCCCGATACCAGCATGATTTTGCTGAACTGGTGCGAAGGCGCAAGATGGCCGATGAAGGATTTGCCATCCGCCCTCGGCGCATCACGGAAACGAAACGTGGCGGCGTAGTGGCCATCCATCATGATGATGCATTCCAGCCCGGCGGCGGTAGGAGGCAATATAGAAGCAAGTTCAGGGCTGGTTTGCAGCAATTTCCTGCGATGCGTAACACGTATTTCATGCGCCCCGACCGTGCCGGTGAGTCCCTGCCCCGGCTTTTCAGAAACGCTCTGCGCCTTTATCAGTGCCAGTCCTGCTTTTTCAGCCGCCTGCATAATAGCGCTGGCCAGCGGGTGCTTGGAATAGCATTCAAGGCTTGCCGCAGATTTGAGTATATCCTCCCCGCTGAATCCGTCTGCAGGTAAGATTTCGGTGAGTTCCGGCCTGCCATAGGTCAAAGTGCCGGTTTTATCGAATATCGCCGTGCGGCATGTCGGCAGGCGCTCCAGCACCGTTGGGTCCTTGATGATGATACCCAGCCGCGCCGCCATGGAAATAGCGCCGATGATAGTGACAGGAATGGCAATGATCAGCGGGCATGGCGTTGCAATCACCAGCACGGAAAGGAACCGGAGCGCATCGCCCGTCACCAGCCACACAATCACGGAAACCATCAGTGCAAATACGGCAAACGCGCCGCCTAGCTGGTCGCCAAGGCGCCGCAGCTGCGGGCGCTGTTGCTCGGCCTCCTGCATCACCTCCATGATCTGGGCATAGCGCGAATCATGCGCCAGTTTCTGCGCGCGAACAGTCAGCACCGCTTCGCCGTTAATCGCACCCGAAAGCACCGCCGCGCCCGGCGCCTTGGATACACGGTACGGCTCGCCGGTAAGATAGGACTCATCCATCGATCCCTGCCCTTCCAGCACCACACCATCGACAGGCGCGGTCTCGTGCGGGAAGATGACAATCTCATCACCTATGGCAATATCGCTTAAGGCAATGGCTTCTACTTTATCCCCATTTTTTCGGTGAGCCGTAGACGGCATGCGGTCCGACAAGGCACGCAGCACCGACGATGCCCTGCGCATGGCATAGGCCTCCAGGGCCTGCCCGCCGGAGAGCATAATGATAATAAGGATAGCCGCCAGGTACTGGTCGAGCAATGCCGCAGCCACCAGTTCAATCGCACCCAGGAAATCCGCCCCGATACTACCCTTGACTAGCTTGCCGCCAATCTGGATTACCAGCGGAATACCACCGAGTATAATCACAGCAAGCAGCGGCATATCGCCTGCAACAGCAGGAAATTCAAGCCATCCCAATGCAAAATGCAGCAAAGTCGCCAGCAGGCTCGCTGCCAGCAGGCCGATATGCCAGCGCGAAGCCAGCGGCAAAGTCAGGCGTGGTTTTACAGGTGCGTGTATTTCCATGGGAGCACTATAGACCCATCGGATCAAATGGGTTGGGAAATTTTTAGGCAGTGATGGTGGGTGTTTTTTCAAACGGTCCAATAGCGTATTTTAGAGTGGCTGGAGCCGCCTCTCATGGCGATACGATACATGGCCACGGATTACAACGCTCAGGCTGTTCGAACAGTTATGATGTTGGGAAAACAGAAAGCTGCATCAGCGGGTTGAGCGTGGATGACTTGTTATGGGACAGGATAGAATGAAACGTCGTACACCTGACAGAAAGCCTCAATCGTAATTAGGCTACTTACGAATTTATTGGAATCTTCACGAGTGGTTTCGTCTAACTTGAATTGAGCAAACAACGCTTTTTTGGCAGACACAAAATGCATGTGAAGCGAACGCTCACCAACACTTTCCTGAATAATCTTCGCGGTTTCTATTATATGTTTCTTGAAGGGTAGCCCTTCTTCTCGCCGGTTCTTATAGATTTCCTCTAGGCGTGGACTTTCAATATTCTCGGTCTTTGAGTGAGCCTTACCTATATTGCCGGGTGCAATGTAAGTGTAGCACTTATGATTTATCAGCCTATCTGCAGAAGCAACGTTGCTATTATCGATGATGGCCTTTCTTCCTGCAAAATCAAAAAGGGATTGGTTTGTCCAGAATGCAGGCGCTGCATAGAGAACAGCCGCGCGTCCCTTGGTGTTTATGTGGAGTTTCTCCAATGTTTTTTGCTGATTCTGGTTAATGGCATATCGGTAATATGGGCATCCCCATTCGCTTCGTTGCTTACCCCTAGGACCTACGACAAACTCTGGACGTTTATATTGCACAAAGAAGTTGAGTCGGAATGGTGGCAAATGGTCGCTAATGTCTTGCGCTATATAGTTAAGTTCATGCAAGGAAATGCCGGGCATTGTACGCCACAATCCAAACCGTCTTCCGCGCGATAACCACGGCAAAAAAAATGCCTCGTCGAAACCTAAAAAATATTCATCCACCTGATCGGGAGCAAATGAAGAAAAACGTGCCAGCTCTTTTCCAAAATAGCTTTCGTAAGTCTTTTCTTTGAATTGAGCTATGGGCATCCCTCATTCCCTTGCTTGTCACCTGTTGCCGCCAACTGTCCCAGAAGTGTCCCACGGCGCAAATTTCGGGGCGGTGGCGGAAGCGGTGAGATTCGAACTCACGGTACAGTTGCCCATACGGCAGTTTTCAAGAGTGATTCGCCTGATAAACCGCGACACGCCACCACCCACACCGACAATCCCACCAAGCCTTTCCGTCAATCTACCATGCGGTAGCGATTTGTCAAAAGCCGCCCATTATTGCGCCGAAGTGTCCCTCAACTGTCCCATCCGGGACATTTCGGGACAGTTCGTTCGAATGCCAAATATGGGGTTTGAGTGTAGGAACTGCGCGGGGCGCATCTACCGACTTCGACTTTGTGAATACCGGTGAAGTTCACCCCTTCCGGGCAGGCATGTTCTGTGTAATCATCATCATAAAATTACAGGAACACAGTCATGCATCATATTGGTGAACATCATTCTATAATCCCCGTTATCCAGAATCTGGGGCTGATGAATCAATGCCTTATTCATCAGAGTCTGAACCTTGGACTGCTGTATGAAGCAAAGCAATTACAACGGTTAGATGATGATCTGGCATGGCTTTTACAAAAGGCCGCTGGCTTCAATTTTATATCCGCAATAGCAGATGGAAAAACGCTGCTGGTGGGAGAAGGAAACCTGAGTTTTGCACTGAGTATCGCCAAAAAGAAGCGGATTAACCCTGCTAAACTGGTCGCGTCCACATATGAGGCGAAGAGCAATCTATCAGAAGCGGCTGCCAGTAATGCCTCGCATCTCCGCATGCTTGGCGCCACCGTATTACATGGTGTGGACGCAACCAAACTTTCTCACGCTCTCGGATCATGGCGATTTGATAACATTGCATTCCAGTTCCCTCACGTTGGCAGCAGGGAACCGGAAGAAGGGCGCAATCCAAACTTTATACTGATCCGGGATTTCCTGAAGAGTGCATACCAGCAATTAAAGCCGGGCGGTCAGGTTTTAATCTCTGCGGTTGATAGTCCTCACTATCAGGGAGCATTCCAGTTCGAGGAAGCAGGCGAACTTGCAGGGTTTAAGCCGCCGGTTTCATATCCGTTTGAGCCTTCGGATTATCCGGGGTACAATCACACCATGACCAATGATAACGAAGGCGCATTAAATTCACATGACGAATTCAGGACTTGGATATTTAAGCGGTGACCTGTTTGATGTGCTGAGTGCCACAGCATCAGCAAACATCCCCGGTCTGCGCTACCTGCCGGATTTTATCGATGCAGAAACCGAAGCCGCATTGATCGCCACCAGCGACCAGCAACCATGGCTGCATGACCTCAAACGCCGCGTGCAGCATTATGGCTGGCGCTATGATTACAAGGCGCGCGGCATCGGCCAAGATTTACGCATCGGTGCTATCCCGAATTGGCTGGC
>JAGVKI010000070.1 GCA_020050695.1 Alphaproteobacteria bacterium
ACCGTACCTTTTTGCGCAGCCTTATGTTCGGCAAGGCGCTCTACAAACGCTTCGCGTCCCTGAAGGTCGTCGAACTCTATATGCCAAAGAGGCTGAGTAGCTACTATGGGCTCGCCTTTATCATTCATGACCGGTGTGGCATAACCCGTGTCGCCCACAGCAGCATTAAGCATGGTATGGATCTGTTCCTCGGAAGGATAGGGGTCTTTGAATACAAGAGAGCCAAGGCCAATGGTGGTGCTTATCGGCTCACTGGTCAGCGGAGTACCCGACCATTGCTGGCGGGGTGACCAATTTTCAGAAATCAGCTGCATACCATCACGGATAACGGATGGATCTTGCATCATAGCTACAATGTCTTGTTTTTCAGCCATAAAATCCCCTGATAACTCTTTTTTATTATGTCTAATCTTAGTCTGTGAGTGTATCAAGAAACAATGAAAATATGCTTAACATCTAATTAACGGTCCATAATCAGCAGCTTTGCGAATAATTATCAGCATTTTTTTATTGTGCACGCATTGACTTTTACCCGTATGGCCGCATATAAAGTCGCCAATAGCATTTCTAAGATATGTATCTGGAGAGTTCCTGCCATGACCTTTGTTGTCACCGATGCCTGCATTAAATGTAAATATACCGACTGTGTCGAAGTATGCCCGGTAGATTGCTTCTACGAAGGCGAAAACATGCTGGTTATCAACCCGGATGAATGCATTGATTGCGGCGTGTGCGAACCTGAATGCCCGGCGGAGGCAATCCACCCTGAATCCGATGAATTGCTCAAATGGGTAGAACTCAACCGTGAATATGCGGCAAAATGGCCTAATTTGACCGTCAAAAAAGACGCGGCACCCGATGCGGACAGTTTTAAGGGCGTCGATGGCAAGTTTGATTCCTTCAGCCCAAATCCGGGCACCGGCAGCAAATAACCGGCATTGTAATTAGTTATCAGTTGGATAACTTAAAATCGTCGCTTTATACCCCCATTTTAAGAAGTGAGGGCTAGAGCCATTTTATGGCTGATAGCAGTAAATCCTTTTTTTTTGGTTAATGTTGTGCTATGGTAGCGCTCGTTTTGTTAGATACCACCATTTTGTAGTAGGTGGGAGCCAACTTAAACACAATATATAGTTTATCTAGCCAGCAACGTCAGAGTTAAGGAAAAACTATGCCCCAGAAAGCACTTAAAAAGAAAACGGCAATCGTTAAAAAATCAGCCGTTAAAACTGCCGCAAAAAAAGCACCGGTGAAAAAAGCCGTGGCTAAAACTGCATCTGTAAAAAAGGCTGTTACCAAGAAGCCTGTTGCCAAGCTTGCGCCTAAAAAGGCTGTAACCAAAGCACCTGCTGCTAAAGCTGCCGTAAAATCCTTACCTCAGAAGAAAGCCCCTATGAAAGCGATTAAGCCTGTAGCGGTTAAAGCTGTTGTTGCTGTTAAGCCTGCCGCTGCTCCCGCCCCTGTAAAGGCGCCTGTAGCTGCTGTTGCTGCTAAGCCGGTTGTAGCTGCCGCCCCTAAGGCATCGTACAAAGTAGGTAACCACGTTGTATACCCGACCCATGGTGTTGGCCGTATTATGGCTGAAGAAACACAGATGATCGGTGACGTAGAACTGCGCATGCTGGTTATTTCTTTTGAAAAAGACAAGATGACCCTGCGCGTTCCGGTTCATCGTGCAACTGCTGCGGGCCTGCGTCCGGTCAGCACTGCCGACCAGATGAAAAAGGTGTTCATCACCCTGAAAAGCCGCGCACGTACCAGCCGTGGTATGTGGTCCCGCCGCGCTCAGGAATACGAAGCAAAGATCAACTCAGGCAACATCCAGTCGATCGCTGAAGTAGTTCGTGACCTGCACCAGAACGTTGACCAGTCTGAACGTTCTTACAGCGAACGCATGATTTATGAATCAGCCCTGTCACGCCTGGTGGGCGAACTGGCAGCTGCTGAGGCTACCGATCATAAAACAGCTACCGACAAACTGATGAAACTGCTGCGTGCCAAAGCTGCTGCCACCCCGGCAGTAACTAAGGAAGCTGCATAAGCATCTGTCTGGTATAAATAAAAAAAGGCCGCGGCTCCTCCCGTGGCCTTTTTTTTGGCTAACCCGCCCGATTGTCACATTTCTTTCATTTGTGATTAAGGGCCTGTGCGGCCATACTGACATTAACGTGACGCACTTTTACATGAGAATCATATGGCACAAGAACTTACCTTAAGGACTAACGACAAGCCCAGCTTCTTTAACAAGGAACTGCTGATTGGCGGTCTGGCTGCAACAGTAACCGCAGCCGTTGGATTAGGACTACTTACTCCCATAGGCATGGCCGTCGTAGCAGGTGGTGCAATTGCTGGTAGCGTCATTGGCGAAAAGCGAATGGAAAGCGAAGCCATCCTGGGTAAAAAGGTGGGCGAGCCATCTTTCTGGAATAAAGATACATTACTGGGCGGCCTGCTTGGTGCAGTTGCATCTCCTCTGCCAGCTATTGTCACTGCGGCTATTACCGTATCGTTAGCAGCTGTATTGCTTCCCGCACTGATACCAACTGCATTATCCATAGGACTGATTGGTGGAACTGCCGCCAGCATCGCCACAGGCGCTTATGTGGGCGGCAAGCTGGGCGAACTGAATCAGACTAAAGAATATCAAGCCGCCAAAGAACAGACGATTGTAAATAATATCAGCAAAGAAGTGTCCCCAGGCGTTGCGCAGGCAGTGGAATATGCCATGGCCAACGATAAAACCAAGAACTGGGCGAAGCATATTGAAGATGAGCGCAACATGGCACAAGGCCACGAGCAGCACCGCTAACCAAATTTACTTACGTTCCCAAAAGAGCCCCTTAAGGCAGCTAGCTAAGCTGCCTTATTTTTTTTGAGCAGCGGCGCAATATAACGGCCAGTCACGCTTTCTTTATTGCGCGCGATGTCCTCAGGCGTGCCGGTAGCAACAATGGTGCCGCCCTTGTTACCGCCGCCCGGTCCAATATCAATAACCCAGTCGGATGTTTTGATCACATCAAGGTTATGCTCAATCACCAGCACGGTATTGCCGCTATCGACCAGCTTATGCAGCACGGAAAGCAGCTTGCGTATATCATCGCTATGCAACCCGGTAGTTGGTTCATCGAGAATATACAGGGTACGGCCTGTTGCGCGTTTGGAGAGTTCCTTTGCCAGCTTGATACGCTGCGCTTCACCGCCAGACAGGGTTGTAGCTGACTGGCCGATGGCGATATAACCAAGGCCTACTTCCTGCATCGCGTGCAGTTTCTCGCGGATAGATGGCTGCGCGCTGAAAAAGCCTACGCCTTCATCCACCGTCATTTCCAGCACATCGGAAATAGACTTGTCCTTATATTTAATATCGAGTGTTTCGCGGTTATAGCGTTTGCCATGGCACACATCGCACTTCACATACACATCCGGCAGGAAGTGCATTTCAATCTTGATCAGCCCATCGCCCTGGCAAGCTTCGCAGCGGCCACCTTTAACGTTGAACGAGAAACGGCCAGGATGATAGCCACGCGCCTGCGCTTCAGGAAGCGCCGCAAACCAGTCACGGATAGGGGTGAATGCACCGGTATAGGTTGCCGGGTTCGAGCGTGGTGTACGGCCAATCGGCGACTGGTCGATCTCGATAATCTTGTCGATATATTCAAGACCCGAAATACTGTCATGTACACCTGGCATGTCGCGGCTGCCATGCATACGACGGGCGATAGCCTTATATAAGGTCTCAATCACCAGCGTGGATTTACCACCGCCCGATACACCGGTCACACTGCAAAATGTGCTCAGCGGAATTTCAGCGGTGATGTTTTTGAGGTTATTGGCATGGGCGTTTTTAATCACAATACGCCTGGTTTTATTAAATTCACGGCGCTTGGTTGGCACTTCGATGAACTTTTTGCCGCTTAGATACTGGCCGGTGAGGCTTTCTTTGTTCTTCATCACCTGCTCAGTCGTACCTTGCGCTACGACGCGGCCACCATGAATACCCGCGCCGGGGCCCATGTCGATCAGGTAATCTGAGGCGCGCATGGTGTCTTCATCATGCTCTACCACGATCACAGTGTTGCCAAGTTCACGTAAATGCTTGAGCGTGCCCAGCAGGCGTTCGTTATCGCATTGATGCAGGCCGATGGATGGCTCATCGAGCACATAAAGCACGCCAGACAGGCCGGAACCAATCTGCGAAGCAAGGCGGATACGCTGCGATTCACCGCCCGACAAGGTGCCGGATTCACGCGCCAGCGTCAGGTAATCAAGCCCGACATTAACCAGGAATTGCAGGCGTTCGCGGATTTCCTTGAGAATCTTGTTGGCAATTTCCTGATGCTTCTTGGAGAGTTTCTTTTCAATGGTGCTGAACCAAATATGGGCATCTTCAATCGTCATATCGGTAATTTCACCGATATGCTGCTTTCCAACTTTCACGCACTGCGCTTCCGGCTTTAAACGGAAGCCGCTGCATGATTCGCATTTATGCTCGTTCTGGAATTTAGCCAGTTCTTCACGCATCCATGCGCTTTCGGTGTCACGCCAGCGGCGCTCCAGGTTAGGGATCACCCCTTCAAACGGTTTGTTGCTGGAATGAGTGCGCGGACCGTCGCTATAGGTGATTTTGATATTTTCATCACCCGAACCATACAGCAGCATTTCCTTGATATTGGTCGGAAGGCTCGAAAATGGCGCAGCCAGGCTGAATTTATAGTGATTCGCAAGGCCTTCGAGCGTCTGTATGTAATATTTGCTCTGGCTGGATGCCCATGGCGCAATCGCGCGGGCAATCAGCGACATGCTGGTATCAGGCACCACCAGGTCAGGATCAAAGAACATCTGCGTCCCAAGACCGTCGCAAGTAGGGCAGGCGCCATAGGGGCTGTTGAATGAAAACAGGCGCGGTTCAATTTCCGACAGGGTGAAGCCTGAAACAGGGCAGGCAAACTTGCTGGACATGGTAATGCGGTCGCCTTTTTTAACGCCGCTGTCATCTGGGGCGTGAACAATTTTGGGTGCGGCCTTTGCCGCTTTCTTCTTGCCTTTGGGAGCCTCTTCTTCGGCTTCCGGCACGGAAACGATCTCAACGATGATCAGCCCTTCGGATAAGCCCAGCGCTGTTTCAATCGAATCAGCGAGGCGATTGCCAAGGTCAGGCGTTACCGCAATACGGTCGACCACCACTTCAATTTCATGCTTCTTGTTTTTATCAAGCGCAGGCACGGCATCGATCTCATACAGTTCGCCGTCGATCTTCAGGCGCTGGAAACCCTTTTTCTGGAGCGCCTGTATTTCTTTTTTATATTCGCCTTTGTGGCCGCGCACGATGGGCGAAAGAAGATAGAGCTTAGTGCCTTCAGGAAAGGCTGTAATACGATCCACCATCTGCGATACGGTCTGGCTTTCAATGGGCAGGCCGGTAGCAGGCGAGTAGGGAATACCGATGCGGGCATAAAGCAGTCGCAGGTAATCATAGATTTCGGTAACGGTGCCCACGGTCGAGCGCGGATTGCGCGAG
>JAGVKI010000324.1 GCA_020050695.1 Alphaproteobacteria bacterium
ATATGCTCAAAGGCGTAATGCAGTTTCGCGCATCTGCGCGCGGTGTTGCCGATAAGGGCGAGATCAGCGCCTCGCGTATTGCACTGGCGCAATATGCCATTGAACAACTTGGGCCGTTCTTTGAACCAAGAAAGGTGCCTGATCTTGGCATTACGCACCGCGAACTCAATACACCTGATGGTGCAATACGCTTTCTTGGCGGCCTGCGCGATCTATGGCAGCAGGGCATTCAGCACTGGTCGCAGGAGACATACCTGCACACCCTCAATGTGACCGAACTGGCCGAACAGATTGCCCAGAATATTGATAAAGCAACAGATGGCCCAATGGCAGGCATCAAAATTCCTGAGCAGCAAATGCAGCTATTCAAGCTAAGTGCTGAATTGCATGACCTGGGTAAATTATATACGCCGCGCTCTATTCTTGAGTCTGGCGTTCCTGTTCCGGGTGTACGCTATGAGCTGGGTAAAAAGGAAACGGAAATCATGAACCGCCATGCGCAGGATGTGTATGACGTGCTCGATATACCCGGCATTGCTACCTTTAAAACCATTCGTGATATTGCCAGTTCTCACCATATCTACGCAGACGGCAGCGGCGGCTATCCTGAGTCCGTAAGGCAAAAGCTGGTGGAAGAGGGCGGCGTTCCGTTTGAATCCAAGGTACTTGCGATAAGTGATATTTTTGAAGCATTGACAGCTGAGCGCGAATACCGTGAGGGTATTGGGCTTCCGCTTTCCACTACACTCAATATCATGAATGGCATGGCCAAGCGCGGGCAGATCGATCCGCAGATATTCCGCTTCTGCGTTGAGCACTCCATATTTGAAAATTTTGCCGCCAGTAAGCATCATGTATCTACATACGATCCTGAGATGTACGAAAAACTGGGCTACAGCAATCATGACATGCGTATTGCACAGCAGACAAAATCCGCTATTTCTACGGAAATGGGCATTGCCCCTGACATGGTCAATAAGCTGTTTAAAATGTCCGCAAATCGTCTTTTAGACAAGGCCCGTGAAGAAGCGGCAAAAGACGTAGCTGAGCGTGATCCAGAATTTCCAACAGAAGCACAGGTTAGAAAGCTGTTTGAATACAAGAAGCAATTTATAAACCAACTGCGCATCCAGCCCCCAATCTCTGAGCGTCTTGCCGATGAGGCCTATGCCGATAAGCTGCTTGCTTTCACTGAGTCGGAAATGGGAACACTTGTAAAAGAAAAGCGCGACCTGGTAAAACGCATCCACCAGATGGATGATACCGATCTGAAGATAGACCTTGCCATTAATCAGGTGGAAGAAGTCGTCAAGCTTGATACCTCACAAAAAAGAGGATTCTACATGGGCGTTACCCATACCGATGCCCATACTGATTTAGCAGAGCAAACAGACGCGATTAAAGCAGTCCTGTGCGAAAAAGAAACCGAGGATCTTCGTAAAACAAAGGAGCGTATTTTATCTTCTATTCCTTCGCAGCCGCTTAGTACTAAAGAACGCTTTACGCTGTTTCAGCCCAAACGCTATACGGCGCCAGTACCAGGTGGTGGCAATCACCGCGAGTAAGCCACTGTTTTATATGACCTGAGCATCTTTCATTGCTCCTTCATCGAATCTTCATACAACCGGCTGATTTGCTGCGTTATACTCGTTTTGAAACATTGAACATTATTGTTAGTAAGCAATGGCCAAAGCACCCGATGTATCACAGATAGACCGCTCAGCGCTGGAAAGCGCCCTGAGTAAACTTGGCGAAAGTTTTGGTCAGCGCGCAGGCAAAATCCAGCCGGGCTGGCAGCGTGGCAGCCAGCGTAACCAACTGACCTTATCACTGGAAGGCAAGGGGCTTAGCGCTTCTGAACAGGAGGCGCTTACCGCTTCACTTGGAAAATACTCGGCCAAGCTTGAAGGTGACGCGATTACTATCATAAAACCCGGCAAGTATAAATTTTCAGACAGAGGCTCTGCGAACTTCATCAACAGCATGAACAGAGAGATGGATGGCACTGTAAAAAATGCCGGAAATATTCCTGCGCCTGCACCAGAAGTGGTTGCCCCCGAAGTTTCCGCTATTGAGGCCGTCATTGAGCAGCCGCATGTGCATGAACCCCTGGTAGGTTCCAGTGAAGTGCTGGGAAGTGGCGCAGGCGCTATAGAATCCGGCGCGGTTATAGGCAGTGCTCCTTCGGTATTATCCGGTTCTTCGCAGGTCATGGGTTCAAATCCAACCTCGTTTGGCAGCGTTTCATCGGTTATGCCAAATGGCTCGGCAGCGTCAGGATCATCCTCCACCAGTGCCACTGATATTGAAGCAGCGCCAGCGACGAATCTTGCCCCAACCATAGATACGCCGCATGTAGAGGCACCGCTCGTTGACACTCCGGTTATTGAAGCACCGCAGGTGGAAGCAGCAAAAATTGTTGCTCCTGAAATAACACCTGCTGTCGTAAATGAACGTGAGCAGCCAGAACATCATACTGAAACACCGCGCCGCGAGGAACCCAAGTCAGAGCCTATTGTTGAGCGCAAACCGCCAGCTGAGCAGCCACCACGCAAGGACCCGCCGCCTGCGCGTAAAGATCCCCCAAGCGAACATACACCCGGTGGTAATCCGCCGCGTAAAGACCCGCCCCATAACGAGCCGCCACGCAAGGACCCACCTGCGCCTCCGCCGCATGTAGAGCCAGCTGTCACGCCAGCCACGCATGCCGAACCACCACCATTGCCACGTGAACCTGTTGTGCCTCCTGTCGTGCCTGTAACCGACGCCGTAAAAGCGGGTGAGCAGGCGCTGGAACGCCAGGGCGTACAGACATTGGAGCATCAGGCGGCACAAACCGTTGTAAAGGCTGAAAGTAAACTCCTGCCTGCAATTGGTAAAATGATCTCACACCATCCGGTGCTTTCCACCGCCGCTGTCATAGGCGGCCTGGCGGCAGGCTATGGCGCTTATAAGATGTTTGCCGGGGGTGGTGACAAGCAGGAAACATCCCATGCATCCCGCCTTAGGCAGGAACGCGCACCAATAGTGCAAAAGCCGCGCGGACAGGCATTTGCCGCCGCACCGGACGTTTATGCCGGAGCCATGCATGTCAATGACCGCTCCATGCAGCAGGGCCTTAGCGAAGGCATCAGCCGCTAAACAGGCGTAAAAAGCGCCGTTTCCCCTTAAAAACAGTTGTTTTCTGCCCGTTTGCAAGGTAAGGACATAGCCAATTATTCAG
>JAGVKI010000125.1 GCA_020050695.1 Alphaproteobacteria bacterium
AGAAACACCGCTTCGCGCGATCCAGATGCATGTGTTTCCCAAAATGTTCCCGCTGGGAAATGCAACCACCGCATTTGCTTCCGAAACATTGCTGGCTGATGCAAAGCAGCAGCAGGCTCTGATTTCTTTACTGGATGAATACCGCATCTTCACCCAGAAGCTTACGCAATCACACTAAAAGGAGACCACATTATGCGCCTTGTATCCCCATTGCTTGCCCTCGTATTATCGGTCGCATCGCTGCCTGCATTTGCTGCTGCTGATCCTTATGAAATAGACAAGTCGCACACGCGCATTTTGTTTTATGTAAATCATCTTGGCTTTTCTGAAACCATTGGTGACTTCACCACTTATGACGGCTCATTCACCTTCGATGAAAAAAAGCCGCAGGACAGCGCCGTCAATATTACGCTGAAGCCCGCCTCTATCCGCACCGCAAGCTCTGAACTCGATAAGCATCTACAGAACGAGCAGTTCTTTAATACGGCAAAATTCCCGGATATTACGTTCGTCAGCAAAACAGTAAAAATCACCGGAAAGAACACGGGAGATATTACGGGTGACCTGACCCTGCTTGGCGTTACCAAGCCCGTCACGCTGAAAGTAACCTTCAACAAGGCCGACTACCATCCTTACAGCAAAATGTATGTGGCTGGCTTTTCTGGCAGCGCTACCATTAAGCGCTCACAGTTTGGCATGACCAATCTCATCCCTGCCGTGTCAGATGAAGTGCGCCTGGAAGTGCAAATGGAAGGCGTGAACACAAGCCGTAAAAAAGCAGAAGCCATTAAGCGTCAATAATTTCGGTCAATAATTTCGGCCAATCATTTAGGGTATGATCATGCATCTTCGCTCATCTATCTGCACCTTCCTGGCGATACTGGCATTGCCACTGACAAGCGCCAGCGCACTGGAAGCAGTTTCCCAGCAGGAAATCGTGCGCGCCAGCCTGGTAAGCGAGCATGAGGCGATACAGGCCGGACAGCCCATACATGTAGGCGTACTGCTTGAACCACAGCCGGGATGGCACACCTACTGGGAAAATCCGGGCGATGCGGGCATGGCCACATCCTTTAAATGGACGCTGCCTGAGGGCTTTACCGAAAGCGGCATCCAATGGCCAGCGCCAGAGCGTGTAGCAGAAGGTACGCTGGTGACGCATTCCTATCACGACACGGTATTCCTGCCGGTAACCATTACCCCTCCTGCGTCGCTGGATACCACCCAGAATTTCAGCTTCAAGGCCAAGGCCACATGGCTGGTCTGCAAAGACATCTGCATTCCTGAAACCGCTGAACTCGAACTCACCCTGCCTGCTATCGAAAGCGTACCGGTTGCAACATCCAACGCCGCACTGTTTGCCAAACACCGCGAGCATGCCGTTAAAAAACTGGATGCAAAAGTACAATATAATCTAGAGGCGCCCTACATTACGCTTACCGTGCCGCTATCGGCTTTAGACAATAAAAAAATAAGTTCTGCGACCTTTTTTCCCCGCCAGTACAACGTATATGAGTATGGTGCGAACCAGGACTTTGCTGTAGATGGCGATACGTTTCGTTTAAAGATCCAGCATTCCAACGATATGCCGGAAGAAAACAGCACTGGCATACTCAGCCTAACCTTTACCGATAATTCTGTCGCCCATTATGATATTACACTGTCCGCTACAGCTACGGTTAGCAACACTTCTGAGGGCGCGCAGCACGGCCTGATTTCTTATATCCTGCTGGCCATCATGGGCGGCCTGATTTTGAACTTGATGCCATGCGTGCTGCCGGTACTCTCGCTTAAAACACTGGCCATTGTGAAAAAGGCTGGCCAGTCGCCTGCTGCGGTACGCAGGCAAGGCCTTGCTTATACCTTTGGTATCCTGCTTTCCTTTACACTGGTCGCCGGGCTGCTGATTGCGCTGCGCAATACAGGCGAAGCCATTGGCTGGGGATACCAGATGCAGTCACCGGCTTTTGTTGGCTTCCTTGCCTACCTGCTGTTTGTAGTGGGACTGAATCTTTCCGGCCTGTTCGACATGCCGGTATTATTTGGTAACTCCGCAGCAAACGCCGACGACTCCTCGCTGTCAGGCAGTTTTTATACCGGTATCCTGGCAACGGCTGTTGCAACCCCCTGCACCGCTCCCTTCATGGCAACAGCAGTCGGCGCAGCACTCACCATGCCGGCAATTGAATCCCTGCTGATCTTTGCAGCACTGGGCCTTGGCCTTGCGCTGCCATTCCTGCTGATAAGCTTCTTCCCTGCCCTGCTGCGCTTCCTGCCCAAGCCGGGCGCATGGATGGAGCGCTTCAAACAGTTCCTTGCCTTCCCAATGTATGCCTCCGTCATCTGGCTTTTATGGGTGCTGGTGTTACAGACCGGGGCTGGCGGGCTGGTTATTGCCATGGGCGGCATGCTGGCACTGGTAGTGCTGATCTGGTTCAAGGGCTTTTTTGAAATCCAGAGCAAACGCTACCTCTGGCTGGCAATTATTACATCGGCAGCGGTGCTGGCCTTTACCCTTCCCATGCTTGAACATATGCAGGCCAATGTTGGCAAGCAGGTTATGGAAGATAGCTACGGCATTACAGAAGTGCCTTACTCCAAGGACACATTAAGCAGCCTCATTCGCAGCGGTAAGCCTGTGTTTGTGAACGCAACGGCAGCCTGGTGCCTGACCTGCCAGCTAAACGCCAAAGTCGCTATCCATACCCAAGGCACCGCCCAGCTGTTTAAGGACAAAGGCGTTACCTACATGGTTGCCGACTGGACACGCCCAAGTAGTGAAATCACCGAATTCTTAAGCAGTTTTGGACATAAAGGCGTACCTCTTTACGTCTATTACCCGCCTTCAGGCGGCAAACCGCTTGTGCTAGACCAGCTTTTGACGGAAAATACTATTGCATCGGCCATCGCAGGCAATAGCCCATAAGACCAAACCTATTTATAAGGAACTTGATCCGTGCATATCACCTTGTCCCGCTTTTCTGCCACTGTGGCACCTTCACTCGCCTTGTTCACCGTAACTACCTCACAGGCCTATGCCATGGGTGCCGTCTTGCCTGAATCAGGCAGCAGCAGTGTATATGTACCACGAACCACCAATAAAGTTGTTGTGCCAACCAGCCTTCTGATAGGCAAACCCGCACCGGATTTTGAAGGCCTGACATCAGAAGGACAGACCGTAAAGCTTTCCGATTTTAAAGGTAAGATCGTCGTTCTCGAATGGCATAATCCCGAGTGCCCGTTTGTTAAAAAACACTATGACAGCAACAATATGCAGCGCCTGCAAACCTATGCACGCAGCGAAGGTGTTGTCTGGCTGACCGTCAATTCCAGCGGCGAAGAACGCGAAGGCTACATGGACCCGCGCAAGGCACAGGCTTACTACCAGGAGAAAAACATGCAGTCTAATCACTACCTCATCGACCCGCTGGGTAAAATTGGCGGTGTATACGAAGCCAAAACCACCCCTGATATTATAGTGATTGATGCAGGTGGCAACGTTGCCTATAGCGGTGCAATTGATAACAAAGCCAGTGCTGATCCGGCAGATATTCCTACCTCGCGCAACTATGTGCAGAGCGCCATTGAAAACCTGCTGCTGGGCAAGCCCGCTTCGCCTTTTGCAACGCAGCCTTACGGTTGTTCAATTAAATATAAAACTCAGAATTAATAGAATAGGTATCAACTAAAAAAGGCGGGGTTTTCCCGCCTTTTTTTGATTAGCCATTCTTCTTAAGCCCCATGGCAGGCCTTTGGGCGCGCACTGGCATATGCATCCCTTTTTGTGTAACGGGCTGGCGTATGGAAGCATAGACCTGCTTTTCCGCTTCGACTAACAACACACCACTCAGCAAGGGGTACAGCCATGCGCCCACACGTTCAAACCAATGCGCCAGCCTGCACAGTGAAAGTGAGTTAACGGGCAATATGAACAAAGCATGCGTGCGGCGTAAAATCATAAAATCGTGATCGGCCAGCAATTCTTTTAACTGGCTCATGCTAAACGGGCGACCAGAACCAAACGGGTTGTTATTCACATGCGACCATACGCCAAGGCGGTTAGGCACAGCGATAAGGATGCGCCCGCCCGGTGTCAGTACACGCCAGGCTTCACTCATCATCCATGAAAGCTGTTCGCTATTTTCAACGCTATGCACCATGAGTACACGGTTGATGCTGTTTTCAGCCAGCGGCAGCGATGATTCATGGGCAAGAAATACGCGGTTTGCTTCACCGGCAGGCCAGTAGGCAGCGCCCTGCTGCGCTGGCATGCATACTGCCGCCAGGCCTTCTTCTTCAAGATAAGGTTCCAGATATGGGCTGGTGTAACCAATGCCCAGAATGGAATCGCCCTTAAGCATGGGCCACACGCGCAGTAT
>JAGVKI010000239.1 GCA_020050695.1 Alphaproteobacteria bacterium
GGTTTGCCGTTTTCATACAGCAGCGATACCTGGCTCTTTGCATCCGGGCCAAGGCCCTTTGCTTCGCCGCTATGGCGCGCCTTG
Source organism: Alphaproteobacteria bacterium (assembly GCA_020050695.1). Lineage (GTDB taxonomy): Bacteria > Pseudomonadota > Alphaproteobacteria > Rickettsiales > SXRF01 > JAGVKI01. The sequence goes on from JAGVKI010000239.1 coordinate 85, forward strand.
GCAAGCTTTTCGAGAATTTTGTGCGACAGGTCGATTGGCGCTGGCATCAGCGATTTGGTTTCATCGCATGCGAAACCGAACATAATGCCCTGGTCGCCTGCGCCCTCGTCTTTGCCTTCAGCGGAATCCACACCCATAGCAATATGAGCGGACTGCGCATGCAGATGTACATAGACATCCACATTATCCGCGTGGAAGCCTTCCTGCATGTAACCGATTTCGCGCACCTTATCGCGGGCGATTTTTTCGATTTCCGCTTTGGTCAGGTCAGCGCCGCGGGTTTCGCCCGCGATCACAATGGTATTGGTGGTGGCAAGTGTTTCGCATGCAACGCGCGCTTCCGGGTTTACGGTAAGCATCGCATCAAGCACGGCGTCGGAGATCTGGTCGCAGACCTTGTCCGGGTGACCTTCAGCAACGGATTCGCTGGTAAAAATATAACTGCTACGGTTTGAAAAACGATCAGACACCTTCATCTCCTACTATAAATACAAAGCAGCTTGTAAGCGGGATGAGGTATATCAGGAGTTCGCATACGCGATTTACTCCGGATAGCTTAGACCATTTTTTTACGGTGGCGGCAAGCAACCCAAATCCCCACACAAAGCGTCTGGGGATATTAAAAGTTCTTAAACCTAAGTCAAGGGGCTTTACGTGCCGCGCAAGCGCAGCACGCAGCGAGGATAATTTATGAATTCAGGAGAGTCTTTTCGTCGGCGATAGCACGCACCAGGTCAGCCAGGCGCTTGCGCATGGCCTGCTCACGTATGCGTTTGAACGCCTTCATCATTTCCAGTGACTCGCGGTCAGATACCGGAGCAACGGCATGATCAAATGATTCACGCGCGGTTTCCGAAAAACCAGCCGCAGGCGTCAGTGAAGGCTCGGACTGGGCATCCAGTCCTTCAAAGAAATGGGCTACAGGTACGCGCATGAAACATGCGAATTCGTACAGCCTGCTTGCGCTCATGGCATTAGCGCCTTTTTCGTATTTCTGTACCTGCTGGAAGGTAATACCGACGGCCTTGGCAAGCGCCTCCTGGCTAAGGCCCAGCATTGTACGGCGCTGACGCAGCCTTTTTCCTACATGGATGTCTACTTCTTGTTTTGTCATATTGTTCCTTTTTGAAACGCCCTCGTCTGACGATGCATGTATTTTGACATTGGGGTTTGCACTCATACGGGGCTCCTCACCACACTTTTAAATTTAGTAGCTAGCTTATTAATTATTAATACTATAGGTTAATTTTGAGTTAAAATATAGATAAAATTTTAGCTATATTACTACCAGGATGAGGCAAATGAGTATCAATACGGGTAAAATATAATATTTTACAGCAGAATAGATTGTATTCGGGAGAGGTTCAGGTAATTTGCTATCAAGGATGCCCTGCTGGCCTAATGGCAATTGAGAATCAATTCGGCCATAAGGATCAACAACCCCTGAGATGCCTGTATTGGCTACACGTACCAGGGGAATACCATTTTCTGCAGCACGCATGCGCGCCATATTGAAATGCTGGTATGGGCCACTGCTTTTGCCAAACCATGCATCATTGGTGATGTTTAAAAACCATGCCGGGCGGTTTTTCACCGTTTCATTTTCTGCCGTAGCGCCCCATTCCGGGAAAATCACTTCATAACATATCATAGGGCGTGCAGGCGGCAGGCCATCGAGTTCAATATTGACAATGCCAGGCCCACGCGAAAAATCGGTATCGCCTACCGGCGTAAGCCATGATTTAGGTATCAACTGCCGACCAGGCAGAAACTCGCCAAAGGGAACCAGCTTTGATTTGTCGTAGCTTGCGCGCAGTGTGCCTTTATGATCCAGCAGCATCATGCTGTTCCATATTTTCCAGTCCTTCCCCTGCCCTTCGGCCCTCAGCATACCGGTGATCAGTTTGGTCTTTTCCGGAAGGCTGCTGCCAAGCATACGCATCAGCGGCGTATCTGCCCTCACGACGTAAGGTACCGCCGTTTCCGGCCAGATAACATGCGTGACCTGGCTAAGGCCCGAAGACTGCGTCATCTGAATATAGCGCTGCAAACCCTCCATTTGTTTTGCCGGGTCCCATTTATGGGGCTGGGAGATATTGGCCTGCACCAGACGCAGCATGACACCCGGTACGTAGCGTTCCTCCTTAGGCCTGGCGTCTGCCTGTTCCAAACGATATTCGCCATACGCCATACCGCCGACAAAACAACCCCATACCGCCAGTGTAAAACCGAGGCTACGATCCCAGCTTATCTCATCATCATGTAGCGCTGCCCAGCTTGCTCCCAGCAGCACCGCCCAAAAACTCAGGCCATACGCGCCAAAGACCGATGCCAGCTGAATCGCTTTATCGGAAAAGGCAAAGGCGTTGCCGGGGATATTCCATGGGAAACCCGTAAGCAGGTGGCCGCGCGCAAACTCCACGCAGGTCCACAGCACGCTGAAAATGATAATCCGCCGGATGGTGCCGCGCTTGCCCGGAATCGTATAAAAAACCAGGCTAGCCAGCGCAGGATACAATGCAATAAATGCGGTAACGCCAAACAGGGTAAACGGGATCATCCAGCCAAAGGCTGCCATATCGGTCATCAGCGCGACGCAGAACCAGTAAAGCCCGGCGATGTAAAATCCCCAGCCCCACCACCAGCCATCGGCAAAGGCGCGCTTCTTATTGGGGGCTTTATGAACCAGAAGGAACAGGCCGCCATAGGCAATCAGCACCAGCGGAAATACAAAAAAAGGCGCCATGGTGAGCGCTGCGGCAAAACCAAATACAAACGCGGCAGCGTTACGCCTGCCGCCCTGCAAGGCTATGGCAGCCTTCATCCATTGCCGGGCAGTGACGATCATGAAGCGGGTTGGGAGGCGGTCATTATCCTGACCTTGCGGATCCTGCGGGGATCTACATCGAGTATTTCAAATGTGCAGCCTGAAATATGCTGTATCTTCTCGCCTTTGGAAGGTACGCGCCCAAGCTGGAAGAAAATAAGACCGGCGAGCGTATCGAACTCTTCCTGCCCTTCTTCAGTAACCAGGCTGAGCCCCAGTTCCTTTTCCAGCGTATCGATCAACATGCGACCATTTACTTCATAAACGCCTTCAGCGATACGGTGGATTTTATTTTCCTGCTGCTCATCTTCATCGTGCTCATCCTGGATGTCGCCAACGATTTCCTCGAACAGATCTTCCATGGTGACCAGGCCGTCCGTACCGCCATATTCATCGACCACAATGGCCATATGGCTGCCTGCATGACGCATTTTCACCAGCAAATCGAGAATACGCATGGAGGGTGGCACAAAAAGCAGATTGCGCATCACACGTTTTAAATCGAATGGCACTTCGCCAGAGAGCATAGGGATCATATCCTTCACATGGATAAAGCCCTGCAGCTGGTCGAGTGTTTCGTTATATACCGGAATACGCGTATGGCGCTGTTCCATGATATGGATTTTAAGTTCGGACATAGTGATATCCGATGGCACGGCAGCAATATCGGTGCGCGGCACCATAATATCACGCACACGCAAGTCGCCAAACGACAGCACGTTGTGCAGCATCACTTTTTCTTCAGGCTCCAAGCCTTCGTCGGCCTGGCCCTGATGCTCTTCTATGATTTCTTCCAGCGCCTCTTTAAGCGAACCGTCTGACCTGCCTCCAAGGGCATGGCGTAGCCAGTCACGCACAGAATCAATAAAGGGTTGTGTATCCTGCTGGTTGTTTTTAGGGTCCGAAGCCGGAAACACCGGCTGACCATTACTACTAAGGGGATCGTCCATAGGGGCGGAATGAGACTTTTGTATAGCGGATTTCATAGGTTAACCACTGCTTTATTCATATCATCTCTAAAGTGTCACTACAAGTATGGATTTTTAATATTCTGTTTTTTAAGGATTTTTATTTCTGTCCGCTCCATTGCAGCTGCCTGCCCCGCCTCTTCGTGGTCATGCCCCAGCAAATGGAGTGTACCGTGTACCAGCAGGTGAATGGCATGATCACGGAAGGTTTTTTCCTGCTGGCCCGCCTCACGCGCAACAGTTGAATAAGCCATCACGATGTCACCAAGTTCAAACTCCTCCTGCCCCTTTACCAGCTTTGCCGCCTGCTTTTCAATATCAGGCATGGAAGGAAAAGAAAGGACGTTGGTTGGCTTATCCTTGCTGCGGTAGGTATGGTTCAGTTCGCGGATAAAATCGTCGTCGGCCAGTACGACTGCCATGGTAAAACGGCAATCATACTTTGCCAGCTTCGTCTCGCTGATAGCAGCAAAACATGCCTCACGCACGGTTTTGCAGTAAGGGCGTAGCTTGCTTTTCCACTCCCCTGACTGCAATTGTACCGTAACGTCGAGCTCCACTGGTCGAGTTCCACTGGCTGCGTTAGTCGTTGTTACTGGAAGCAGAGCCTGGGCTTTTCTTTTTCTTATCCCATTCATCGTAAGCCTGGATGATACGAGCCGCCAGTGCATGGCGCACCACGTCCGAATCCGCAAAGCGTACATTGCCGATTTCTTTGATGTTTTCCAGCTTGCGGACAGCATCGCCAAGGCCGGATTTTACGTCCTTTGGCAAATCGGTCTGGGTTAAGTCGCCGGTCACCACCATGCGCGA
>JAGVKI010000038.1 GCA_020050695.1 Alphaproteobacteria bacterium
CATGCCAGTTTACCATGGCCGATTTCGCGGCGGCCAGGGCTGCCCATACGACCAACTTCACCCGTAGAATAAGGAGGGAAGTTGTAATGCAGCATGAAGCCTTCTTTATATTCGCCTTCCAGCGCATCGATGATCTGCTCATCCTGGCTGGTGCCAAGCGTTGCAACCACAACTGCCTGCGTTTCACCGCGGGTGAACAGCGACGAACCGTGGGTCATTGGCAGAACGCCAACTTCAGCAAGGATCTGGCGGACGTCGGCAGGGCCGCGGCCGTCAATACGCTTCTGGCTGGATACATAATCGGTACGGACGATTTCCTGCTCCAGTTTCTTGATCTGGTTTTTCAGGGTTTTTTCGTCATACGATTCGCCGAGGGCTTCTTTTACCTTGGCTTTTACTTCATCGAGCTTATTGCTGCGTTCCTGCTTGGCAAGAATCTTGTAAGCAGCGCGCAGGTCGAATTCAGCGAGTTCTTTAACCTTGCTGGTGAGTTCTTCGTCTTTAGGTGCTTCGAAGTTCCATGGATCTTTAGCAGCCTGTTCAGCCAGCGCGATGATCATGTCCATTACTGGCTGCATTTCCTTGTGGCCGAAGGTAACTGCGCCGAGCATGATTTCTTCGGACAGTTCGTGCGCTTCGGATTCCACCATCAGTACCGACTTTTTGGTGCCGGCAACGACGAGGTCGAGCTTGCTGTCGAGCATTTCCATAGCGGTTGGGTTCAGCAGGTATTCGCCATCTACATAACCAACGCGGGCGCCAGCAATTGGGCCCATGAAAGGAATGCCCGAAAGCGTAAGCGCAGCAGATGCGCCAACCAGTGCAATGATGTCAGGGTTATTCTGCAGATCGTGCGAGAGCAGCGTGCAGACAACCTGGGTTTCATTGTAGAAACCATTTGGGAATAACGGACGGATCGGACGGTCGATCAGACGCGAGGTCAGAACTTCCTTCTCGGTAGGACGGCCTTCGCGCTTGAAGAAGCCACCTGGGATCTTACCAGCAGCGAAAGCCTTTTCCTGATAGTTTACAGTCAGGGGGAAGAAATCAATATCTGCCTTTGGTTTTTTAGCGCCCACAACGGTGCAAAGTACTACGGTGTTACCATAGGTAACGAGTACTGCGCCATCAGCCTGACGCGCAATGCGTCCGGTTTCCATGGTAAGAGTACGGCCGCCCCATTCAATGGATTTTGTCGTGATATTGAACATGTGTATTTCTTCCTTTTCCTAAACCTGCAAAGATGCAGCGCCATCGCCGCACCCGAATGATGTTACGATAGCCGTAATTATTTACGGATACCGAGTTTTTTGATGAGACCTTCATAACGAGCAACGTCGGTCTTCTTGAGGTAATCAAGCAGACGGCGACGACGGCCTACCAGAATCAGAAGACCACGACGTGAGTGGTGATCGTTCTTATGGGAAGCGAAGTGCTCGGTGAGGTGGGTGATACGGTTCGTGATCAGGGCAACCTGTACTTCCGGTGAACCGGTATCGCCTTTGGCGGTAGCATGCTGCTGGATTACGTCCTGTTTGTTCTTGTTGGTCCTAGCTTTAGTCGACATCGTAGCTTTCCTTTCTTCTAAATATTAAAAACACGCACCGGTTTCACCTTGCCCTGCGATAACTCACATATAGCAGTCGCCTTGCCATCGTACATTGCCAGCACGGTTGTGCCTGCATTGCCTTCCGCCAGCCTTGTATCGGTGGGAAGAATGGCCTGGCCGCTTTTAAGCAGCATCGCCTGGTTGGAATCCACTTCCATCGCCGGGATGTCGTCCAGCGCAGATTCAACCGGTAATAAAAAATCCCAATTAAAGTATCTGGGGTCGCCTTTATGGCTCATTTCTTCTAGAACTTCCAGAGAAATCGCATGTTTTTCCATAAAATTTCCGACCTGCAGGCGTCTCAATACGGAAATATGGCCGAGGCAACCAAGGCGACGGCCCATGTCGCGTGCAAGTGAGCGTATATAGGTGCCCTTGCCGCAATGGCATATAAATTCAGATTTATCAATGCTATAGCTTGTCATTTCCAGGCTGTGAACGCTCACCTGGCGGGATTTCAGTTCTAAGGCCTGCCCTTTGCGTGCCATATCATAGGCGCGCTGGCCGTCTACCTTGATGGCGGAATAGCTGGGCGGCTGCTGTTGTATGTCGCCGATAAACTCAGGTAATATGCTGGAAATATAGGGTTTTTCCGGGAAGGTGTCACGGCTGTCAGTGACTGCGCCCATAATGTCGTCTGTGTCCCTCTCCTGCCCCCAGGTTACCTCAAAGCTATAGGCCTTTTTAGCCTCCATCATGAACGCAACGGTTTTAGTGGCCTCTCCCAGTGCAAGCGGCAGGATACCAGACGCCAGAGGGTCTAATGTGCCCGCATGGCCGATTTTGGCCGGTCTTAGGATGCGTTTGACCTTGGCCACGGCATGGGCCGAGGTAATGCCCGTCGGCTTATCCAGAATAATCCAGCCATTGATAGGATTTAAGGGGTGCTTTGCCATGGCGGGCTTTCTATCCCCATATGGCGCTGGCAGCAAGCAAATAGCGCAGCAAAAGCCTATAAAATAAGCAAAACAGCAATCATATTGCCTTCATAAAACATTCATATAAACAGGTAATAATGGTGGTATTATGATTTAAGTGAAAAAATAATGGGATAAGGTTCCAAACTCGTGACGACAGCATCAACACCTCCTTCAGGCAGACCTTCTACGGATGAGCGTCCTCCAGTGGATTTGCTTGGCCCATCCGGATCACGTCCAGCGGGTGCGAGTGCACCACAATCCATGTCTGATATGTTTGCGCGCCGCGCCGAAGAAGCAATACGAAACCGCGGAAAATCAGCCACTGCCCCCGCATCTTCTAAACCTGATGAAGAGGCTCCTGCGACGTCATCACGCCCAAATGATAAAAAACCTGCTGCCCATGAAGGGCCAGAGCTTTCCCCGCAGCAAATGATGGCCTACCCTGCCGACATTCCGGAGAAAGAGGGTTTAAAAGTCCAGGGCTGGTTTGAGTGGCTGGATGAAAAAGCAGCAGGCCTTTTCCATGAAACATGGGAAGGTATCGGTGAATCATGGAATGGTGGTGGCCGCGCTGGCCAAATGGCTGCGCAGGCAGAAAAACATAATCACCATCATCATGCAAATAACGACCCGGAACCTCCGGGAGCCACTCCCCCAGGCGCACCTCGTGGCCGCTCGGGCGGCGGACGCGGCACGGCATGATCCCCACAAAGCCCGAATAAAAAAGAACCCCTTAAAACCCTTGCGGGTCTTAAGAGGTTCAGTCCTTATTCATCCATGACTAGCTTTTCTTTTTTGGTTCCCCGGCGACAGGCCCGTTCATACGAACAGGCGCTTTCTCCGGTTTGGGTTCCAGCGGCTCAATTGTGCCTTCGAGTTCAATCGCGGCGGGATCACGGGGATCGGGCACAAGGATTGAACGCGGCTGCACAGCCGATGGAAGTTCAGACTGCGGAACAGGATTGAACAAAGGGGCGTTACCGCCGTCATTGTTTTCTTCCTGTATTTCGTCCTCGTCCTTCGGTGGTTCTGAGACCAGTTCAAAAGAGTCATGTTCTCCTTCCATGGTGATGAGGAAACGCTCGCCCTTCTCCAGCTGGATAATGGCAGGCGAATGGCTCATCACTTTCAGCCGGGTCTTAGCCGACAGGAAACTGGCTGGGCCAGCAAGATAGAAGAACCGCTCTTCCTGTCCCACGCCGCTCACATAGGTACAGTTGCCTGTAACCCGTATGTGCTTAAGTTTAACCGTTGCCATCGGGGAGTTCTGGAATTCACCGTCTTCCCTGATGCAGGACGGCGGGCCATAAAAATACAGCCTGCCCAACTTAATCATTAGCGGCGCTGTTTCACTTTCGGGAGGCGGGCCGAAGCCTGCATCTTCCTGCGCGAAACAAACGGACGAAACCAACACCAACAACGCTGCTGCTGCGAACTTCATTGAAGCGATCCTAAAAGGATGTCTTGGATGCAGCGCGGTACAACATGACCGCGCATGGATAAACGCCCATCAAGGCGTAACTGTCAGTCCTGCTATTTGAACATTTCGTTTTCCCAGTGAGAAAAATGCCAAATAACCAATGATAA
>JAGVKI010000162.1 GCA_020050695.1 Alphaproteobacteria bacterium
GCAACCTTGCCAAGGTTGATGTCGAGGGTTCGAATCCCTTCGCCCGCTCCAGTTTTTTCCTTACAAATAAATCTCTACCTGCCTGATCCTGTAATACATCTCGGGCGCGGTGCTATTGCACGCGGCGTATCGGGCGGGCATTCAGGCAAATCAACGGGCGGTGGCGGGGCATCTGGCGCTGTGGGTGCTGGCGGAAGCCCCATCCCCGGAAATGGAAAAATGGGGAAATTAAATACAGGCGGGCGCAGTTCTTCGATGGTTGGCACACCCTTTGGCGGTGGCCATGAGGTAATTTTCATTTCTTTGACAGTTGGGGGCAATACCACTTCATAATTATTGAACTTGCCGTCAGTTTTTTTGGTCAGACCTACGCTGCCAGCCGCATCAACATGGTTATAATCAATAGCGGGATAGTTCATCAGCACATCCAGCCCTGCATACTCTTTTTCTACGACAATGCCGCGCGGATTCTGTTCCATCTGAACCAGCAGGGTTTCACCTATGGTATGGACCATAACCTTCATGGAATCGTCAGGCTTATAATTACCGCTATGCAACGTGCCGCCAAGCGCCAGCACTTTGCCTTTCGCATTCTTTTTAAGGTAATCGACAGAGCGTTTATTGCGCTCGTTCATGCCATCTTCCTGTACATTACGGGCAGGGGAGGTCACCGCGATAAAATTATTGAGCGCGGTGATTTCTTCACTGCGAGCGGGGTCTGCCCTCATGGCAGCAATTTCTTCTGTCAGTTCTTTTTGCAGTGCTTCGGACAGGCTGCCTTTAAAATCCGGCTTGTTTACTTCCTCATTAATGCGGTCAAATATCCTGGCTATTTTAGGAGCCTTTTTAGTCAGTTCTTCATGAGCCTTGGCGGCAGCTTCCACATTGGGCTCCATGCCGCATTCATGGCCAAGCACCGTGATCTCGTACTTATGCGCTTTATGCACTAATTGCGCGATGCTGACGGCTACATCCTTACCACCGGTAAATTTGTTCAGTTCACCTTCGGATTGTGCTGCAATCCACGCATCAGCGCTTCCTGCTTTGATGATGTCATCCACCATCTGCTGGGGAATTTCCAGTGACAATGTCTCAACGCCGCGTGACTTAATCGCAGGCAGAAGATGCATCAGTGATTCGCGCACCGAAGAATGATCATGGCGCTCGCCGATAAACACCCCGTTATTTTCGTCAATAAGTCGGTAAAGCAAATGATCAAAGCGCTCGCACGCAGGGGTGGAGGCCACTTCGATGGGCGGAGCCGGCGGTGCCAAGGGTGGTAATACTGGTGGTAATAGTGGATCAGCCATATTCATCTCCCTGTTGTGGTTATGGCCTGCGCTTTTAGCGTTCTTATTTTATTTTTATTTTGGAGCGATTATGGTGCAAAAATAGCATTCCTGCACCAAGAAATACCGGGGAGGGGTACGCAAAATAATATATCATTGCAAAATCGGAATAATTCCGAAGGGAAGCTGGCTTACTTCTCGGTGCCTACGCACTCGGCGCGCCAGATCATACCGATGAAAAAACCTTTGGCATACGGCAGTACAGCAAGGCTCATTACAATGGTAAGCGCCGTAACGCCGCTTATCATTACAGTATCGGAATATTCATCCCATGGCAGAGCGAGCATTAACGAACCCATGATATGCCCCACCACCAGAATCGTCAGCCATGCCGGGCCATCATCAGCGCGTATATGACCGAGCGCTTCGCCGCATGTCGCGCATTGCTCAACGGGTTTTAAATAGCTTTTAAACAAACGGCCATGGCCGCATTTTGGGCAGCGCCCGATAAGTGTACGCAGCACCGTAAGCCAAAAATCCTGTGCAGCATTGGGTTTTTCGGGCGAGGGCGAGGTCATCATATTTCCTTTGTTGAGCGTCATTTTTAGCAGGATTTTGAATAGCTGTACAGCCTCCCCAGCAGAATTATATTAATAATCATTAAATAAGGGGCGTAGGATCGAAAATATATGCACTTGTTTTTTAACATTTATTTATACAGAGCATACTGTTCTTACACAATAATTTCATAATACAAGCGCCCGTATTTCTGTTAAAATTAAAGGGTATCGCGATTTCCGTGTGACAAGCAACTTCGCTTGTCTCAATGGTTTCGCTGGTTCCAAAGTCCCTCGGGACAAAGGACGAAAGATGAAGAGCGTTTCTCGTAATGGGTTCACTCTGATTGAGTTGCTGGTGGTGATCTTCATCATTGGTATTCTCATTGGGCTACTGCTCCCTGCCGTACAGGCAGCGCGCGGTGCCGCAAACCGCATGAAGTGTGCGAACAACCTCAAGCAATGGGGACTCGCCATGACCATGCATGAACAGACGAACGGCTACATGGTGTCTGGCAACAACCGTCATTACAGCACGACGCTGAATGCCGGTGTGATCGAAAGCCCCTTCCTCAGCCTGCTGCCCTATGTGGAGCAGGACAACCTGAAGAAGTCTTACGATCAGAAAGACTGGTGGTTTGGGATTCAAAACACGCAGCTCGGTGAAAAGACCGTGCCGCTGTTTGAAGATCCCTGCTATCCGGGCGCCAAATACGCATTCGTAGCTGGAAGCGACGTGCCGGTGGATCGTGATCCTACCAACTTCGCCTCGTTCTGCCAGTACTACCTCGATTCAGGCTTTCCTAACGGAAGCAACGGGGTGTGCCAGGGAGATCAGAGGCCGAATGGTCAGGGTGGCGGCAAACCGGGACCGGCGACGAGAATTGCTGATATGCGTGATGGGGCTTCAAACACCATCGTCATGGCAAGCAGCCTCATCTCGCCGCTGACGGAGAACATGGCTCCTGGGAGTAATCCATACCCCCAGGCCCTGAAATACACGGTGTTCAACCCGATGTATGCCAGGGTGACTCTCGCTCCGGGATATGTTGGCACCCACAAGGCGTCCAACAGTGTCACGGATCCGAAGGTCAAGTTCGGCGCCGCTTTCGGGCAAATGTTGTTCGCGGATGGATCCGTGCGCAATATTTCCGAAGGTACGGACGCAAATGTTCTCGCCGCCATGGCCACGCGCTCTGGTGGCGAAGTCGTCAGCGCGCCGTAGTCGTGCAGTTTGCGGACAAGCTGACCGTAACAGGCAGCGAATCCGGATCTTACGGACCGTGTCTCCCTTGTGGAGGCCGGTCCGTTTTTTTTATTGGCAGCAGTTTTTCTCAAAACATCGCAAATTAATCATTTTATCTCAATTGGATGGGCAAAATATCTTTGCAATAATGTAACACAATCCTCACCATTATTTGCTATAATGTAAGTGATTTGCGCTTGCCATTTTTCCGGGAACCTTGTGGTTTTCGGATGGTAGCGCTGGCTCCATGTCCCGCAAGGGCTAGGACGTATCGATGAAAGTGCAAAAGGACGTTCGCTCGGCTTTCACGCTGATCGAACTGCTGGTGGTGATCGGGATCATCGCGATCCTGATCGGGCTTCTGCTCCCCGCCGTACAGAGAGTGCGGGAAGCGGCCGCCCGGACGCAGAACGCCAACAACCTGAAGCAGATAGGGATCGCCCTGCACGCGTTTCATGACGCACAGCAGGGCTTCCCCATCGCCTGCAGGAAGCTGCAGTCCGCCGCCGAGTCTGGACAGACGACCATGTCGTGGCGCCTCGAGCTGATGCCCTACGTCGAGGCTCAGAACTTCCAGACCGCCTACGACCAGCAATACTGGTGGTGGCGGCCGGGAAACCTGAGCCTTGCGAAAGGCTCTGGCCCCAAGGTGTTCACGTCGCCGTTTGGCGATGCCTTCCCGGGACAGGGTGCGTACAGCATGTGCGGTGGAACCTCCACCGTCGCGCTGTATGATCCCATGGATAACGGGACTGCCATCCCCAACCCGTCGGGTTGGTACATGGGTTACAACTATTGCGGGTGGTTCGACACCACTACGCAGCGTGCCCGGGTAACAAACGGTTTCGCGGCGATCGCCTCCATCCAAGGAGGCGCGCGGCGGTCGATGCTCGAAATCACGGACGGTACTAGCAATAGCATCGCCGTGGTCAGTAACTCGGTGTCGATCGCCTGGCCGCAAGGTGGGCAGTCGGCTCCGGGGGTGCACCCAGACGGGCGGATTCCCGTCGTGACCAACCCGATGACGGATGTCATTGGGATGTTCCGGTTCGAGCGTAACAGCCGCCCGGTATATGCCGAAGCGCAATCCCGTCAGGGATTGATCTTCGGAGATATGCTGTTCGCGGATGGTTCCGTCAAGCGGATCGACTCGTCGATTGACGCGTTTCTTTTAGAGGGCCTCTCGACCATCAACAAGGGCGAGGTGGCTCAAGCGCCGTAGTTTTGACTTTTCCGGGCCGTTTTCTCCTTCGGGGGGAGACGGCCCGTTTCGTTATAAGCATAAAAAAAGGGGGCCGAAGCCCCCTTTCTCTTGCACTATGATGTGCGGTATTATTGACCTTCAGACGGGGCAACAGCGCCATCAGCAGGCTTTTCTTCCATAGCCGGAGCCGCTTCTTCAGCAGGCATATCGGCGGTAGCTGGTGCTTCACCAGACACTTCAGCGCCCGCAGGCACATCACCGGTAGGTGCGGTTTCAGTAACAGCTGGGGAAGCAGCGGTATCTGCATTTGGTGAAGGAGCAGGAGCCGGGGTGTTTTCGGTAGCAGCAGCAGGGGTGCCTTCAACAGGAGCCTCTTCGGTGCCCTTAGCAGTAGCAGCTTCCGTCGTATCGCCAACGAGACCATTGGCTGGGCTAGCGGCTTCCTGATCGGACGGCTTGTTTACGGTTGGGTACCAAATAGCGGTCATGGTCACGAGACCAATAACCGTGATGATAATGTAAAAAAGCGTTTTATTCATAATGTGAGGCTCCTTGAGAAAATGAATATAGTCGTTTCCAGAATTCTTGTAGGAAGGCTTATAACCAAATTCTTGTGATAATCCAAATATTTTTTTCAATAATTGCAGTAGGTAAGAAAATTACAAAAAACAATTGAAAGCCTATGGATTATCCCTATAATCCGGGGTCAAAGGTGGGCGAACAACCCACCTTTTTATTTTACCTGAAATTTGGATGTGCCGTTTTCCTTATAAGCAAGGCTGCACAGGCCATACTACAGGATACTGGCAGGATACTAGGTAAAGTTGTGGATGTAGTTGAAAAAATAACCGATATCATCGAGCCATCGCTGCAAAGCATGGGATATGTGGTGGTACTCATGAAGCTGTCTGATGGTGCGCGCCGTAAGACACTCACCATTATGGCTGAGCGTAAGGACGAAACGGGCATGAGTTTTGACGACTGCACGGAAATCAGCCGCACGGTATCGGCACTGCTCGACGTGGATGACCCTATCGCGGGTGCATACGATCTTGAGGTGTGCTCGCCTGGCCTTGACCGCCCGCTGACGCGCCTGGAAGACTATGAGAAATACAAAGGCTTTGAGGCCAAGTGTGAAACCTTTGTGCCGATTGACGGCAGGAAGCGCTTTCGCGGCATCGTAACCGGAACGCAAGGCAAGAATATTGTGATGGAAATGCCCGATGGCGAAGCGATTGTGCCTTTCAGCAATATCCGTACCGCCAAACTGATTGTCACTGATGCGCTTATCGCATCGGCCATGA
>JAGVKI010000077.1 GCA_020050695.1 Alphaproteobacteria bacterium
CGCTTCCGGGGCCGCGTGATGTTCCCTATCCGCAGCGCCAGCGGCAAGATCGTTGCTTTCGGCGGCCGCCTGATCGCGTCCAACACGCATAACAAAAGCCTGCCAAAATATTTGAACTCACCGGAAACGCCGGTCTTCAAAAAAGGCGAACTGCTTTATAACCTCGATATTGCCAAAAAAACCGCGCGCGATGCCAATATGGTCGTGGTAATGGAAGGCTACATGGACGTGGTCTCCACTTCGCAGGCAGGCGTAACCTACGCCGTTGCGACACTGGGCACTGCCGTTACACCTGAACATTTACGCCTGCTCTGGCAGCTGGCCAAAGAGCCGGTGATCTGCCTCGATGGCGACGAAGCAGGCAAGCGCGCGATGATGCGCGCCGCAGAAGTCGCGCTGCCGCTACTGCGCCCCGGTTATTCACTGCGCTTTGCACGCCTGCCATCGGGCGAAGACCCGGATTCCTATATCCAGAAAAACGGCAAAGCCAGCTTTGATAAAATCCTGCTGGGTTCGCGCCGTCTGTCGCAGGTATTATGGGAAGATTTATCTCCCCAATATAATATCGACCTGCCTGAAGGCCGCGCCGAACTGGAAAACACGCTAAAGCAGATGGCGGAGAAAATACCCGACACTACCGTGCGCCAGCATTATCTTTCTTACTTCCGCCGCCAGCTTTGGGCCAAGCCGCTTAAGGCACCTTCTGGCCCGGGCCGCTCCCCTGCCCCAAGCCGCGCCAGCACACAGGAACGTTCGCCGCAGGTGGAGCATCTGCTCAACCGCGCCCATTCGGCAGCACTGGAAACACTGGTGCAGCGCCTGCTCAATATCCTTATGAAATGCCCCAAACTGCTGCATAAAAGCCAGATCGAAGAAACGCTTTCCCATCTGGATATTCAAAACAGCATGCTCTCGGCACTGCGCAACACCATGATTGCCGCCATCGCACAGACTGACATTGACGATCCGCAGCAATTTGTCGCCTATCTGGAAGGGCAGTTCCACGGCTCGCTGCCCCTGGCTTCTTCGGGTGGCCATGCCCGCCTGCCTTACGCCGATTCCTTGAGCGAAGATGATGCCATGCTGTTCTGGAACGAGACCGTCTCGGCCTACCAGATGGCACACCTCAAGTTTGAATACGAGGAAGCGCTTGAAAATTATGGAAAATTCATGGATGACGCCTCGCATCGCCGTGTCACCGAACTCCAGCAGGCCCTGCAAAAAGCGCAGGCTGGCCGTCAATTTGCCCGTTCCGAACCCGATATGGCTTAAGCCCAGCTTAGGCCACGCAAGTTATTTTCCTTCGCTTTTTCTGGCAAATTCCTAATAAAGCCATTGAAAAAACCAAAAAATGCCTTATTTCTAAGCATAATTCTTAATCAACCGTACTACCGGTGGGGTCAAATATGTTTTTTGTCAATTGGTTACAGTTGCAAAAAATGCTGCTTGAACCCAAGGATCGAAAGGATAAGGCAGAGATGGCTCAGAAACGTGGTGCAAAACCTGCAAAAGCGGCAAAAAAACCAGCTGCCAAAAGTCCCGCTGCTAAAAGTTCGGCCAAACCCGTAAAATCTGCGAAAGCGAAAGTAAAACCTGTGGCCAAAAAACCAGTAAAACCAGCTAAACCTACCAAGCCTGTAAAAGCCGTCAAACCTGCGGCAAAAAGCAAGGCACCTGTAAAGGCGGCCAAGCCAGTAAAACCTGTAAAAGCAGTAAAGCCGGTAAAAGCGGCGGCGCAAAAGCCCGCCCCTAAGGCTGCAAAGCAAGTACCGCAAAAACCAGCGCCAAAGGCGGCTGACAACAAGACAACCGCCGCCAGCAAAAAAGCGGAAACCGCGGCTGCAGGCAAAAAAGATAAAGAAGCAGCCGGTAATAAGGACGAAGTGCAAATTGCCATCGTCCGTAAACTGCTTTCCATGGGTAAGGCCCGCGGCTATGTCACCTACGAGGAACTGAACTCCATCCTGCCGCCGGAAGAATTTTCACCGGAAGTGATTGATGCTGCTATCGGCGCGCTTGCACAGGCCGACATCAACGTGGTTGAAGAAGAAACCCCGATGGACCGCCCTGAAAGCACGGAAGAATTCAACGCCGAAGAATCTGCTGCTGAAAATATTGGCCGTTCGGACGATCCGGTGCGCATGTACCTGCGCGAAATGGGCAATGTTGAACTGCTCTCACGCGAAGGCGAAATTGAGATCGCCAAGCGTATTGAAGCAGGCCGCGAAACCGTTATCAGCGCCTTGTGCGAAAGCCCGCTGGTGATGAAGGAAATCCTATCCTGGCGCGATGAACTCGACGCCGGCACGCTGTTGCTGCGCGAAATCATCGACCTCGATGCCACCTACGGCGCGGGCAATGAAAATGGTGAATTCTCAGGCAATATCCCGGTAGTGCCGGAAAGCCGCCCTGTTGTCGCTAAGGAAGAAGTAGCCGACGAGGAAGAAGAAGAAGAGGAAGAAGAAGGCGAAGAGGGTGAAGAAAGCGAAGAAGGCGAGGAAGGCGAAGAATCCGCTGAAGCCGAAGCTGAAGAACCTGATGAAGATGATGCGTCCGTATCCCTGCTGGCTATGGAAAACGCCTTAAAGCCGCAGATTTTAGAAACCCTCGACCAGTTTGCCAAAATCAGCAAAAAGATGCGCACGCTTCAGGAAAAACGCCTGACGCGCTCATTTGGCGAAGGCCGCTACAGCAAGGACGACGAAAAGGCCTACCAGAAGCTGCACCGCGAACTGGTGGAACTGATGATGGGCATGCGCTTTACCATCTACCGCGTTGAACTGCTTATCCTGAAACTCTACGACCTGAACAAGCGCCTGATGACGCTGGAAGGCCGACTGCTTCGCCTTGCCGAAAACCGTAAGGTGAACCGCAAGACCTTCCTGGAAAACTATATCGGTAACGAACTCGATCCAACATGGCTTGGCCGTATGGAAGAGCGCACCGATAAAGGCTGGAAAGAATTTGTTGTAAAAGACCGTCCGGAAATCGATGAGATCCGCACGGAAATCGCACAGATGGCTGGCACTGCCGGTCTTGATATAGGCGAATTCAAGCGCATGATCATGGCCGTACAAAAAGGCGAGCGCGAAACCAACCGCGCGAAGAAAGAAATGATCGAGGCAAACCTGCGCCTTGTAATTTCCATCGCTAAAAAATACACCAATCGCGGCCTCCAATTCCTCGATCTGATTCAGGAAGGCAATATCGGCCTGATGAAGGCAGTAGATAAATTCGAATACCGCCGTGGTTATAAATTCTCGACCTACGCTACCTGGTGGATTCGCCAGGCCATTACCCGCTCCATCGCCGATCAGGCGCGTACCATCCGTATTCCGGTGCATATGATCGAAACGATCAACAAGATCGTTCGTACCAGCCGCCAGATGCTGCATGAAATGGGCCGCGAGCCAACGCCGGAAGAACTGGCTGAACGCCTGGTTATGCCGCTTGATAAGGTGCGCAAGGTAATGAAAATTGCCAAAGAACCGGTATCGCTCGAAACCCCAATTGGCGACGAAGAAGATTCGCATCTTGGCGATTTCATCGAAGACAAGAACGCGGTACTTCCACTGGATGCTGCCATTCAAAGCAACCTGCGTGAAACCACCACACGGATCCTTGCGTCGCTGACCCCGCGTGAAGAACGCGTGCTGCGTATGCGTTTTGGTATCGGCATGAACACCGACCACACGCTCGAAGAAGTAGGCCAGCAGTTCTCGGTAACGCGCGAGCGTATCCGCCAGATCGAAGCCAAGGCGCTGCGTAAGCTGAAGCATCCGAGCCGCTCGCGTAAACTGCGCAGCTTCCTCGATTACTAATCCATGGATCGCCGTGGATTCCTGACAGCTGTAGGGCAGCTGGCGGCCGGTGCTGCCAGCATACAGCTTGAAGGAATCACCGCTCTCGTAAAAGCAGCAGCCCATAGTGGTACGCGTCAGCAGGCGCTTACCGGATTGTTGCTACGGCGGGATCAGTTAATGTACACGGATGAAAATGCCAACCTGCAAGGCTTATGGATGGATTACCATGAAGATTTAATAGAACTCAGGTCCAAACATCTTGCCTCACTCGATGATAATGCAGCATTACTGAATCCTAATGAAGCGTTTGCGTTCAAACAGGATCTGGCAGCATTACAACGGCGTCACCATGCAGCGCAGGTGTCTATCAACGAAGAACTGCGCAGTATCGACGCAACACTTAAACAATACCCCAATGAATTAGGTAAAATTGCCGCCTCCCCGCCGCCCTCTTTGAAAGAGGTAAGCTCCGGTACGATGCATGACGCCCGGGCACTTGCCAAAGGAAAGGATGCGCCCGCGCTTGCAATGGAAGCCAATCGCATGAACAGCGTGTCGCAGCAGGTACAGGGACTGGAAGCTGATCTGGCTAAGGTGATGCAAACTCCTCCCAGTAATGACGTACGCCAAAGGCGCACGCAGGCGTTGCATAGCAGCATCAGCAGAACACTCAAGGCGCTGCTTGAAATACCTGGTGTTTCTATTGAATCCAGCCTGACCAGATCGTATGGGCCTGATCACTGGACTTTGCGCTCGCGCATGAAGCAGGCGGATATTGGCGGCCCGCTGGATAAATCGATTACTAAACACTTCAATGACCTGACACAGGATTTGCGCAAAGCCTATCCCGAACGTTTCATGGATCGCCAGTCGCCACTACTTACGCGCAGCCGTCCGCTGCAGCCCGGTTATGGCGACTATGATTGCGAGCGTTTGGTGATACAGGGGCCGGATTTCTCCCTGCGCGAAATACTAAAGAAGGCAGAAAATAGCTATCTCATTCATTATAATAAACAAAATGCGGCAATCGCGGGGCTTGCGAGATAACCCGTAGCACATTATGTATATAGGTATAACAAAGGTACTTTCATTATGACCATGACCACACGTTTATATACCTGGTTCTCCGGCAAACTGATTGGCTGCGACCAGTTCGGCAATCAATATTATACGGAAAAAAAGGCACCTAAAGACCGCCGCCGCAGGCGCTGGGTGATGTATAAGGGCATGGCTGAGCCCAGCAAAGTGCCGCCACAATGGCATGGCTGGCTGCATTATACGGTTGATACACCGCCAACGGAGCGCTCTGCGCCTCCGTATGCATGGGAAAAGATGCATACGCCAAACCTGACCGGCACCACCGGCGCGTATGTTCCTCCTGGCCATCTGCTTAAAGGTGGCAAACGTGCTGCCGCAACCGCAGACTACGAATCCTGGAAGCCATAAAGAAATTTAGCTAAAGAAACGTATAGTATGCGTAATATTTCCGTTATTACGCTTACAGGCCCCGAGGCTGATCATGCTATTGAACATGTCGTCTCGCTTCGTAAAGGCCTGGGCACAAATGAAGCTGATTTTCCTGATGATCGCTCACAGTATCGTGTCCTTGTATTTCCTAGCTATCGTATAGGAGCGCAAGTGATGGACGACCTGCCTATGCATTATCGAAATACTACCCCTATTACCCTATCTGGCATCGCCGCATCATTGGTAGCGCGCAAAGACACTAAAGCACCAAAAGCCTCATTGTGGGTATTATGCCCCAAGGATGCTGACGTTCTGGCAGCAAGCCCTCACCACACATCCATTGCCACAGGCAGTCTTCAAGAGGCCGTGATGGAGTTACTCAAACACCGCAACAGCATTCAGCAAGCGGCCCAAGGTTTAGAGTAAGAAGACGCTGTAACAAAGAGAAATATTCTTAAAACAGGATCGCCAGCGTCACAATCAGCCATAGCGCTACGTTTGCCAGCTGCCATTTGTCGCGCAGAATCACGCTTTCAGGTTCACCGCCCTGCTCATACACATAGATCTGCTGCAGGTAGCGAAACAGGCCAAAGGCCACAAACGCTACGGTATATACCATTTCAACCTTGCCAATCTGGCGGGCCATTTCGGTGGTGTAAATAGAGTAGGTCATAAGCGAAGCACCGCCGCAAATCACCACCAGCTTGTCGAGCAGCGGACGGCTATATTGCTGCAAATTGGCTTTATGCTGCACATAATGCTCAAAGCCCATTTCATGGTAGCGTTTGCCAAACCCCAGGAACAGCGCCAGCATGAACGTGGTCAGGATAATCCATGGCGATACGGTTACTTCCAGCGCATAGCATCCCATCAGCACGCGCAGCACGTAGCAAACCGCGATGAAGAAAATATCCAGCAGCGCAATATGCTTGAGCACATAGGTGTAGAGTATATTGAACAGCAGATAAACACCGACCAGTACAGCGCATTCATAGGGCAGAAGCGACAGCAGGCCAACGCCAAGTAAGGCGATAGCCACAGCCATGACCACTGCTGTGTTAACCGACATATCGCCCGATGCCAGGGGGCGTTTTTTCTTTACCGGGTGCAGTTTATCTTCTTCGACATCGCGGATGTCATTGACCACATACACCACGCAGGACACGCTGAGGAACGCGAGTGCCGCTGCAATGGTGAGCAGCCATGCCTCAGGCTCTAAGAATGCATGAGCGAAGAAAAGCGGGGCAAATACAAAGCCGTTTTTAATCCACTGTTTTGGCCTGAGCAGTCTAATCGCGGGAATCATGGTCTATACCTGCCATAAGGGTTGAAGAAATAGGGCGCGGCGGCGCAAAAAAAGGCGAACGCGCCAGCCCGGTTGTTTCCACCAAGGTATGCACACATAGCAGCAAAGGCAAGGGCAATACATCGAAAAACACCCGGTATTCATGTGGCATGCCATAGACCAGATATGCCACGTACATAGCCGGCAGCAGCCACAGGCCGCATTTTAAAAATGCCGGTTTTTTTGCCCATTGGTAGGTAAGCAGGAAAAACATCACCGCCAAGGTGATAATGCGGTCAAACTGGGAAGTGGTGAACACATCGCCCGGCAATACGCGGAAAAGATGGTTCTTGAGGTATTCTCCCGGGCTTTCGCTATAGAGATATACCAGCCCGATACGGATCAGCGCGTAGATCAGATATTGCAGCAAAAGCAGGTTGATATAGCTGCGCTTATCAAGCTTATTAAAAAACCAGATACCAAAAAACAGAAAAACAAATACTGCGCTCTCTTTGTTCAGGCAGGCCAGCGCAAACATCAGCAGATAGGCAGTAAAGCGCCGCTTGAGCATGTAATAATAACAGGCGGTCGATAAGAAGAGCACCGGGATGTCATAGATATACTGGAAGGGATAACTGAATGAAGATATGAGCAACATCCCAAATACCGGGGCAAAGCAGGCCATCGCCATGCTTAAGGGA
>JAGVKI010000087.1 GCA_020050695.1 Alphaproteobacteria bacterium
GACACGCGCGGCTTACAGCCAGCTGGGTGTAAATGCTGACCTGGCAAGTTTCTTTGTTGATTTACCTGCGCGCCTTGCTGCATCGCATCTGGTGATTGCGCGCGCTGGCGCATCCACGGTAAGCGAACTTGCGGCGGCGGCCCGTCCTGGCATATTGGTGCCGCTTCCGACGTCGATGGATAATCATCAGTACTTCAATGCGCAGGCGCT
Source organism: Alphaproteobacteria bacterium (assembly GCA_020050695.1). GTDB lineage: Bacteria > Pseudomonadota > Alphaproteobacteria > Rickettsiales > SXRF01 > JAGVKI01. The sequence continues at coordinate 211 of JAGVKI010000087.1, forward strand.
TGAAGAAGCGGGTGGTGGCTGGGTAATGACACAGGATGGTTTTACCGCAGCCTCGCTGGCGGCGCGTCTGGAAGCGTTCCTGACGTCGCCATCTACGCTGACGCGCGCATCTGAAAATGCCAGTAAGTTTAGTGCGGTAGATGCTGCTGCCAAATTAGCGGAACTGGTGCTGGCAGTCGGAAACGGCGATAAGCCGCCACATGATTTTACACTTAATGACTTTATGCACGGGGTAGCCGCATGAAACAGGATAACAGTAAACATCTTTCGCTTAAGGCGCTTCCGGTTTCGCACCGTCTGGAACTGAATGTAGGCATCATTCATTTCATTGGTATCGGCGGTATCGGTATGAGCGGCATTGCCGAAGTGCTGCATAATCAGGGTTATAAAGTACAGGGCTCGGACGCATCCGAAAGCTACAACACGCAGCGCCTGAAAGAGCGCGGCATCGAAGTGTTTGTGGGTCATGATGCCAAGCATGTGGAAGGCGCTTCCGTAGTGGTAATTTCCACCGCTATTAAACAGGATAATCCGGAACTGGCCGCAGCACGCGCTAATCGTATCCCGGTGGTCAAACGCGCCGAAATGCTGGCAGAGCTGATGCGCTTTAAAATTGCCATCGCCGTTGCCGGTACACACGGTAAAACCACGACCACGGCCCTGACCGCATCGCTTCTGGAAGCGGCAGAATTGCAGCCGACGGTTATCAATGGCGGCATCATCAACGCGCGTGGCACCAATGCCTATGTTGGCAAGGGCGAGTGGATGGTAGTGGAAGCCGACGAATCTGACGGTAGCTTTTTGCGCCTGCCTGCAACGATTGGTGTGATCACCAATATCGACCCTGAGCATCTTGATCATTACGGTTCGTTTGAAAATGCGAAGAACGCGTTCCAGACTTTCCTGACCAATCTGCCATTTTACGGCTTTGCGGTGCTGTGCATCGACCATCCGGAAGTGCAGGCGCTGTCTGCGCGTGTGCGCGACCGCCGCATCATCACTTACGGCACCAATCCGCAGGCGGACGTGCGTGCATTCAATATCCGCTCGACGCATGAGGGCGAATGTTACGATGTGGAAATTGCAGGCCGTGGCAATGAACCAAGCCGTATCATCAAAGACATTGTTTTGCCAATGCACGGCTTCCACAACGTGAGTAATTCGCTGGTGGTAGTTGCTATTGCGCAGGAACTGAAACTGTCTGACGAAGTAATGCTGAGGGGCCTGAAATTCTTCGAAGGCGTAAAGCGCCGCTTTACCCGCACGGGTGAGGGGCTTGGCATTACAGTGATCGATGATTATGGCCATCACCCGGTGGAAATTGCCGCAACGCTCAAAGCCGCGCGCGCTGCGCAAAGCGGCCCGAACGGTGGCAAGGTAATCGCCGTGGTGCAGCCGCACCGCTATACGCGTCTGCGTGACTTGTTCAATGATTTCTGCACCTGTTTTAACGATGCCGATACGGTTATTGTGGCGGATGTGTATAGTGCTGGTGAAGAGCCGATTGAAGGCATCGACGCGCAGCATATGGTCGATGGCCTGCGCAGTGCGGGGCACCGCCATGTGCTTAAGCTCGAATCACAGGAAGAACTGGCAAAGACGGTGTCTTCTGTTGGCACCAAAGGTGACATGGTCGTGTGTCTTGGTGCGGGTTCGATCACTAAATGGGCATATGCGCTGCCTGATCAATTGAAGGCGCTTGATAAAAAGAAAGCGGCATCATGATGGTGGCAGAGGCTTTGCCCCATAATTTGCCCGATAGCCTGTCTGATAAGGATCACCCGCTTAACCGCCCTGAGTTTGACTCGTTCCGTACCAGGCTGCGCCAGCAGGCTGACCTGTCTAAAAGCAACTGGTTTCGCGTAGGCGGCCCTGCGCAGTGGCTGTTTCGCCCGGAACACAGCAATGACCTGGCTGCGTTTCTTGCGCTGCTGCCCAAGGATGTGCCGGTTACGGTGCTTGGCGTTGGCTCGAATCTGATTGTACGCGATGGTGGCCTGGATGGCGTGGTGATACGCCTTGGGCGCGGCTTTACGCAGATTACTACCCAGGGCATGCATGTGACGGCAGGCGCTGCGGCGCTATCGCTCAATGTTGCGCTGGTGGCATGCGAGAAGGGTATCACCAAGCTGGAATTTCTTTCTGGTATTCCCGGCACTATCGGCGGCGCTGTTTTCATGAATGCAGGTGCGTATAACGCTGAAACCTCGCAGGTGCTTATGGAAGCAGAGATCGTGGAACGCAGTGGGCGCGTGCGCCGCCTCAGCCATGCCGAAATTGGTTTCTCCTACCGCCATAGCAGCATGCCGGAGGGATCCATTGTGACCCAGGCCGTATTTATGGGCGGCTCTGGCGACCGTTACGAAATATCCAAACGCATCCAGGAAATCAGCGCATCGCGCGAGGCGAGCCAGCCGATACGCTCACGCACCGGTGGCAGCACGTTTAAAAACCCCGCAGGCCACAAGGCATGGGAACTGATCGACCGCGCAGGATGCCGCGGCCTTACCATTGGCGGCGCGCAGGTTTCGGAGAAACATTGTAATTTCCTCATCAATACCGGTGACGCTACGGCAAAAGACCTGGAGTTGCTTGGGGAAGAAGTACGCCGCCGTGTCAAGGATACGTCCGGCATTGAACTTGAATGGGAAATCAAACGCGTAGGTAAGGTGTAATCCGTGAGCAAAGATAAGCATGTTGTCGTATTAATGGGTGGCTGGTCGGTTGAGCGTGACGTATCGCTGAATAGTGGCAATGCGGTAACCAAGGCATTGCAGGAAAAGGGCTACAGCAAGGTAACGCCCGTGGATATGCAGCCGGATATTGCACGTGTGCTGGCTGATCTCAAACCCGATGTGGTGTTCAATGCGCTGCATGGCCGCTTCGGTGAAGATGGCTGCGTACAGGGCATGCTGGAACTCATGAAAATTCCTTATACCCATTCAGGCGTGCTGGCTTCTGCCCTTGCCATGGATAAGCCAATGGCTAAACAGGTGTTCAAGGCGGTTGGCCTGCGCTGCGCCGAAGGCAAGATCGTCAGCAAGGATGAACTGATCGCAGGCGATGTGATGGAGCGCCCTTATGTGGTTAAGCCTTTCAATGAAGGCTCCAGCGTTGGTGTAAAAATCCTGTTTGAGAATGATAACTTCTATTTTACCGCTGAAAACTGGCCGTATGGCGAGACGGTGCTGGTGGAAAAATACATTCCGGGCCGCGAAGTGCAGGTGGCCGTACTGGGCGCGGGCGTGGGCATACGGGCGCTGGGTGCTATTGAAATTCGCCCCAAGGGCCTGTTTTATGATTATGAGGCCAAATATACCGACGGC
>JAGVKI010000235.1 GCA_020050695.1 Alphaproteobacteria bacterium
ATCGCCTATATCCTGCGCCAAGCTGGTATCGACGATACTGCCATCGGGCATTTCAAAGCCACCACCGCCCGTCTGGTAATCCCTGCCTTGTTTGGATAGGCCTGCGATCATGCCGATTTTCTGTGGCTTGAGCGGATGCTGATGTGCGCCAAACATACCGCCGCCCGAGGGGTATTGAAATATCTGCGGCCGAAAATAGTGACCATCTGCATGCGGTGCCGTCAATGCGTGCTGCTGGCCGGTAAGCTGGTTATAAAACATCACCATGCTTTCAAATAAGCCCCGCACCGGCGGTGCTATTTCCTTATCCAGAGCATCAATATTGTTAAACACATAGGCATGAAAATGATGCAGGGTTTTTTGTACCCTGGAAATGCCATGCTCGATCGAATGGTAATTAAGCCTGCGGTTGTTGTTTTCACTGATTGCGGTCATTGGCTTATCGGCGTAATAGCTGAAGAGCTGCGTGCGCAGGGCGTCCAGCGGCGCTTCGGCCACGCAGTTTTTGATGCAGTAAACCGTACCATTGGCAAGAATATCACGGGCGATGTCTTGCGCGGGCATGCCTAGCGCAATCTGCCCGCCTAATGGTACCGGATTGGTCTGGAGGATTTTCAGCATGTGCTAGCGCGTCCTTGCAGGCATCTCAAACACAGACTGGACAATGGAACGCGCACCAAATTCTTCTTTCTGTGTAATGAGGTTTTCATTCAGATAACGGCCTTGCTTTTCATTGGATGTGCCAAAATCAAAATAACGCTTATGGGCAAATACATCCTGTATCAGGTGATCAAACAGCATATCCAGTGCTCCGAGTTCTTTTCCTTCTTCGCTGCTGGCGATATACTGCGCGTGCGCGACATGTGCGGATTCATAGATCACAACACCTGCCAGCATTTTCTTGCCGGAAAAGGCCGCAAATAACTGAATATTGTCGGGGAATGCTTTTGCCAGCCCTGTCAGTTCTTTCAGGTTATGGGTCGGTGCGGCGGCGTATTTTGCCTGCAACACCTCTTCGAGTATTTTAAAATATTCGCCGTAGTTTTCACTTCTTTTAACGGTTAGGTTGGCTTTCCTGGCCTTGGCTACGCCGCGCCGGCGCCGCTGCGAGAAGGGGAGTTTCTGGCGGCAATCTATGGTGGAGGTTACGCTGCTGGCTATTAGCTGCGCATCGTTTCTAAATAGCGCATACAGGTCGGCTTCAATGGCGATGCCCTGATACATATGCGGTACAGGTTTATATACCAGCTTGCTGATTTTCTCTGCCTTCATATGCTTATGCAACCCTTCAAACAACGCAAGCATCAGCGTGCTGGTCATGTGCTGGGAGGTAATCCATCCGCCAAAGGTAAGACCCTCATGGCTGTAGAGTGTTTTGGCGCGAAGATTGGCAGGCAGCACCGCTATCAGCACATCGCCCTCATAGGCCATCAGCGAGTGGTCATCAAAACGCTTAGCATGGTACTGCATGTAATCGCGCAGGAACAGAAACAGCCCGTTATTGGCGCTTTGGATAAACGCATCCCATACGGGTTTGTCTTTGCTGGTATAGCGCCGGATATGAAGTGTTTTTATAGCGTTCATCACAAAAGAATGTTGAAAAAGCTGCGTGTATCGTCGCGGTATGGCTTTGCAGGCTGACCGCGGTACATTTTATTGGCCTCCAGATTTCTGGTAACGATGGTGGCCATATTGATAAAGCAATCATCGCCAATGGTGATGCGGTCTGCCAGCGCGCTATTGACGCCTATAAAGCAATACTCGCCAATACTGCAGCCGCCCGATATTACCACATGCGAGGAAATAAATGCATGGCTGGCGATACGGCTATGGTGGCCTACATGGTTACCGCTCCATAATACCACGTTATCGCCAATCTGCACGAATGGCTGGACGACATTCTGCTCAAGGATAAAGCAGTGCGACCCAAGCGTTACATTATGCCATATATCCGCTTTGCTGCTGATGTAGCTGGCAAGGCCGTATCCCTTGGACAAGGCGCCTTCCATCAGGCGTTTGCGCAGGCGGTTCTGCTGTGTGTTTACAATGGCCACGTAGACGTCATGATCCACGGCAGGGAAAACTTCTGCCAGTTTTTCTATCGCGACCACAGGAAGTCCAAGCAGGCTGGTTTTGGTGATATACGCCTCTTCCACGGCAAAGCCCACCACTTCATAGGGCGAATCATGGGTGAAGCATTCATAGGCGACCTCGGCAAACAGGCTGTCGCCAAATAGCACCAGTCGTTTCTTTTTTGCAATGGTTTCCATCAGGCTTTTCTCATTACAATGTCTTCGCGCCGGGTGGCCATGGGCAGGGCAGGGTTCTGAGGCATAATATACACGTCCATGCCCATTTTGCGGTAGCGCTCCAGGATAGATAATAGAACGCTATCATCAATTTTATTCGCTTGCGGCGTAGGTTCTATTTTGGGAAGCGGCAAATCATCTCCCGCATGTTGTTTGTGATACGCTGCTCCGGCGCCGCTTGCAAAGAAGAGGTTGCGCATGGAAAGATTGGGTATATCGCCAATCAATATCTGCCCGCCTGGGCGCAGCAGCGATACCATGGCATCCAGGCTTGTCCA
>JAGVKI010000159.1 GCA_020050695.1 Alphaproteobacteria bacterium
AGTGAGTGGTTGGAAAAATACCCTGTACGCGCCCGACGAATTGGATATGCTCGTGACTTCTAAAAATCACGACCTGAAGCAAGCCCGGATGCGGCAAGCGCAGTTGGGTGACTGGGTGATGGCGTTGATTAGTCTGCAAACGCAGGAGGGTTTTTTGGGTGCGGGAAACTATGGCATTTCCCGTATGAATGGTGGCTTTGCTAGCCGTCCGGCTATTGGCGTGATTCCCAAAGGTTATTGGGGACGGCGTTGGCAAAGGGATGTAGCTGCATTGCTGAATCATCGGGACGAAATTGTCGAACACTTTGGGTTTCAGGATGAGAATGGTATCGGACTCCTGTGGTTGAACATGTGGAGTGGCGAGAACAGCTTGGCTTTTTCCTCCCTTGATCCCTTCTATATCGAAATCTGCCGTCGTATACGTTTAATTCAGCTTGATGATGGGCAGTCAGTTGGTGCAATTGCCACCGGCAGCAAAGCCGCTCGTGTAGAAGCCAAAGAGCGCAACGGCATTACTGGTGATCCTTGGATGCCTACCGATACAGCTGCAGGTAAAGCCCTAACCATTGGTGCGGAAGGGTTCCACTACCGATTGGCTGCTGAGCTCCTCTTTGGTAACAAATTTCGCCGCCCCATCGCACAAGTGCCTGATGCTACCGATGGTACGGAAGGCATGGTGGTACTGGCTCAAGGCGTGACGCGAGGTCAGGGTAAAACTGAGGGCTACCACGAACGTCGTATCCCTATTTCTCCCAAGGTGCGCAAACTGCTTGTTCAAAACCAAACTGACTACTTGGCGAAAGTTGCTGGAGAGCGTGTCGATGCTATTGGAAAAATGCGTAGTGTGCTGTGGACAGCGTTAGCGGCACTGTTTGATCAGGGAGCAGTAAAAGACAAGTTTTCGGACAGTGCCAAGGATAAGGCTAGTGACTTTACCAAGTCTTTTGAACAAGCCGAAGATGCGCGTTTCTTCGTCGAACTCAATGCTGAAATTGAATCGGACACCCCCGATAACACACGCTTGCAGTGGCTACTTTCAACGGCAGATCGTGCTGAAGAAATACTCAAGAATGCCTTTATTGCTGGGCCACAAAGTAGCGAACAGCGATACCGCGCTCGATCAGTCGCTCTGTCCAGGTTTTACGGTGGATTGCGTAGTGACAAAACGCTCCCCACTCTCGCTAACCATTACCGCCAATTAACTGCCAACAAGGAGGATGCTCATGAGCCTGTCTGATGCTGTTCCACAGGGACAGCCCGAAAAACCAATAGATGCTGGGACGACTTTCTCCGACCGACCAGAGCAACCGATTTCACGCTTGGCGCGCATCATTGCCCAAGCATCACGTTTTACGGGCGATGTTCATGGGCTGGATAATGGCGAACGCGCCGCACTGGCACGACTAGACCCGGATGGCGAATTGCGCCCTCATCAGGTGGCAGCACTTTCACGGGCCTTGATTTATGCCGATCTTGATCCTGATGAATGGAAAGCAGAAACATGGCGACGTTGGGCGCTGATAGCACATGGCATGGCCCTGTCCGGGCACGATGCCAGCTTGAGTTTAGGACAGCAACTCAGCAAGGCAGACGTATCAGAATCTCGCGTTACCAAGTTGCTCACTGCTCGTGGCGATGCTTTCCGCCAACTGCTGCCACGTTTGTTGCGCCTGCTTGCCAGCAAAAACACCGCCCCCAACTGGCACGAATTGGGCGGGTTGATCCTTAACCAAGAACGCGATGAGGAGAAAGCCGAAGACATGCGCCTCAAAATTGCGGGACGATTTTTCTCTGCTGAAGCTAAAAAACCTAAACACTAACAATTTAATAATTGGAGACTGACTATGTCACTGCCGCGTTTTATTCAAATTCACACTCTGCACACTTACCCCGCCGCTTTGCTGAATCGCGATGATGCAGGTTTGGCGAAACGTTTGCCACTGGGTAACGCCGTGCGTACCCGTATCTCTTCGCAATGCCTAAAACGGCATTGGCGCGTGACGGATGATAAATTTTCTTTGTCAAAGCTGGATGTCCCGATGGCAGTTCGTTCCCGTGCCACGCTGGAACACATTAGCAAGCGCATTCAGGAAAATGGCATTTCCGCCGTACTGGCGCAAGCTGCTGCCGAAGCACTGCGTGATGCTGGGCTGCTTGATAAAGGCGGCAAGGACAAGAAAGGCGAGGATGCCCTCAAAACTGGACAGGCGGTGCTGATGGGCAAGCCAGAGATCGACTACTTGGTGCAACGTTGTACTGAGCTATCTCAAGCCGGACCAGATGAAAAAACGCTCAAAGCCGACGTTATCAAGGCACTGAAAGACGAAAAGAAAAATATAGAGGCTCTCAAATACGGCAGCGGATTGGAATCCGCCCTGTTTGGTCGCATGGTGACATCGGACATTCTCGCCAGTCGCGAAGCCTCTGTTTCTGTCGCTCATGCATTCACCGTGCATCAAGCTCAAGTTGAAAACGATTACTTCACGGTGGTAGATGATTTGATGCAGGAAGCTGGTGAGTTAGGCTCTGCTGGTATTTTCGATACAGAACTCGCCTCAGGTCTCTACTACGGCTATGTCGTGGTGGATGTGCCTCAGTTGGTTGAAAATCTGGAAGCCATTGCCGCGAAGGACTGTTTTGCAGATGGCACTCCAGCCGAACGCCGCGAGTTGGCGGGGCGCGTGGTGCAACACCTGCTGCATCTGATAGCGACCATCAGCCCCGGCGCAAAACGCGGTTCGACCGCGCCTTTCGACTGGGCAAAATTCATGCTGGTGGAAGCGGGCGATTGGCAGCCGCGCAGTTTGGCGGGAGCGTTTCACGATGCATTACCACTGGAAGACAAAGCTAGCGCGGACACTATCCGGCAACGTGCAGTGACACGCATGACACATGAAATCTCCGCGATGGATGAGGCTTACGGTGCACCATTGGCACGGCGTTTTCTGGCGCTGGATGCTGTTGATGTGCCCGGTGCCGAACGCACCAACCTTGCCAAGCTTGGCGAATGGGCAAGCGAGATTGTGCGGCAGGGAGCATGTTGAGATGCCATGCCATCTTTTGCTGCGGCTGCAAGCGCCGCTGATCGCCTTCGGCGGCGAGACCATCGACAACTTCGGCGTGATCCGTGACTTCCCGGCACTTTCCATGATCACCGGAATGTTTGCCAATGCGCTTGGTTGGCGGCGTGAAGATTGTGAATTGCATGATCGTTTACAGAGCCGCTTGATAGTTGGGGCGCGGCTAAATACGCCGATACAGAGCCTTACTGATTTTCAAACCGCACAACTGGGAAAAGACGATAAAGGTTGGACTACCTGGGGTGTGCCTGAAGAAAGGCGAGGAGGTGCAGGCACTTATGAAGGGCCGCATTTACGCTACCGCGACTATCACGCCAGCCTTAATTCTACTTTGTCAGATTAGAAGGCTGGCCGACGATGCGCAGGAATGATACAATAACTTATTGTTTAATAAAGGTAAATAACGATGTCGACGTGAA
>JAGVKI010000209.1 GCA_020050695.1 Alphaproteobacteria bacterium
CCTATCCGCAGCCACGGGCGCGCTGGGTGATTGCGCGTTTTCGCGACAGCCTGCTGACATCCTGCCTATTCGTTATATTTATTTTACTGCCAAATGCTTTCATATGGTTAGGCAGCCAGGACTATATCGATTTCCATTGGAAACCCGTGCTGTGGTTCAGCCGCAAAGGGATACCAACCGCAGGCTACAGACAATGGGAAGAATTTTTGACCGTACTTTGGCATGAAATCGGCAGCATCCATGTGGCTGCATTGGCCTTTTTACCCCTCATCGCCTGGAAACTGCGCCAGCACAACCTATTTGCCACCGCCATACTTACCAGCCTTGCCAGCCTGATTTTCATAACCCTTTCAATGATGGAAGCAAACACACCTGACTTTTTCTGGCGCACAGGCGGCCTTGGCGTATTTATTCTGTCATCGGCCCTGTCAGTCCCTCTATGCGGTTATTTCCTGCCTAGATCCCGCTCAAAGCTACGTCATGGTGTATATTGGGCGCTACTGCTGGGCCTGCTTACACCAGGCATCTACAATTTCTATACCCAACAATATTTCTGTTATCTGACCTGCACTCCAGCGCGTTCATTCATGGCAACCATAAACCGCCTGGTGGATTTGCACTCACCGGTAAACAGCATGCCTTATCCGGGCATGGATATTTACTTTGCCGGGCGCATTTCTTCCCATCCGCAGCATAATGCCTGGTCGTACCTTTATGTACACGGGCTGCCGGGAGAGTTTGTAAAGAAGTGGTTCACTGACGGCAAAGATTCAGACTTGCCATGCGATACGACATGGTATGGGCAGACCACGCCCAACGGCTATTATGCTGACATCGTTTCTACTAAAACAGGCCAAAAGGTTTTTTACACCAGATGCCCCGATCAGTAAGTGACTGGCCTTAGCCCCTTGAAGCGCTCTTATCTTCTATTACCACAGGTTTGCCGGGCCCTGCGGGCATGCCGATCTCGCGCTCTACAAAGGGTGCAATATCGTCAATGATTGGCCACCGCCTTGGCGCCATTTTGCTTTGACAGCTTGTTAAATGCCCAGCCAACACTACCCACTTCTGCAACCACGCGGGCAATCTTTGCCTTGTTTACCTGATTGCCATCGGCGGCCTTTTCGGTCCATCCGCCAGCTACCACTTCGCCAGCGAATGCTGCTGCCCCTAATGCGCCAACGGTTTTAAACATTTTCCGGCGATTCATTATTTCATCACGATGTGATTGTAGTTCCTGCGCCGCATCATCAGCGGCAGGCTTTAACAAGCCTTCGTTCTTGCACTCTTCGCATGCACGCCAGAAAACTGGATTTTTATTTTCGTCCTGCAATAACCGCAGCACCATGCCATTCATACGTATGCCCAGTTGCTGTATGGAGGGATCACGCATAACCGTACTTGCCAAAACAAAATGCAGCCTTGATTCTGGCGTGGCTTCAGCAAAAGCCCGTGCCAATACTTCCTTGGCAGGGCAATCCACCGGATAGGCGTTTAGGCCTTTTTCGTAACTGGCTAATACTGAGTTACGTAAAGAGGGTTGCTGGTTTACCTGATCAACCGTCCGCTTGATGCCCTTCATGACTTCAAGTACGGGGTCTTGCTCAAAGGGATCGCTCATAATTATTCCTATTTATGTTTGCATAACAGCCTGTTAATACAGAGCACCCTATCAGATAATGCGGCATATAAGCATTAAGGTTTGGTGACAAATTCGGCTAGACAACTGCCCCTTGCCATGCAACAACATACTGACATTTAATTATTAATAGTATTATGACCGTTACCGTTCGCTTCGCTCCCTCCCCTACTGGCTACCTGCATGTGGGCAATGTCCGCACCGCTTTGGTGAACTGGCTGTTTGTGCGCAAAATGGGCGGCCAGTTCCTGCTGCGCATTGACGATACCGATACCGAGCGCTCCAAAGACGAATATACCGACGGCATCCGCGAGGACTTAACCTGGCTTGGCATTAGCTGGGACAAGGAAGAACACCAGTCCAAACGGTTTGACCGCTACCGCCTGGCAGCCGAAAAGCTGCGCGCGCAAAACCGTCTGTATGCCTGCTATGAAACACCCGAAGAACTCGACGTGCAGCGCAAGATGCTGGCCTCACGCGGGCTGCCGCCTATCTATAATCGCGCCAGCCTGAAACTGACGGACGAGCAGAAAGCCAAATACGAAGCCGAAGGCCGCCGTCCGCATTACCGCTTCTTGCTGAACGACGAGGAAATGACCTGGAACGATTTGATTCGCGGCACCGTTGCCATGCGCGCCACCACGATGAGTGATCCGGTGCTGCTGCGTGAAGACGGCCCTGACGGACAGATACGGCCCGTATACACGCTGGCCTCGGTGGTTGATGACGGGGAACTGAATATCAGCCACGTTATTCGCGGTGAAGACCATGTCAGCAATAGTGCTGTGCAGATACAGCTGTTTAAAGCGCTTGGCTTTGCCGTACCACAATTCGTGCATATGGCGCTGCTGAAAACCAAGGACGGCGAACTATCCAAACGCATCGGCGGTAACGACATTCGCATGCTGCGCGATGCCGGTATATTACCGATGGCGGTTAACTCGCTGCTGGCGCGCATCGGCACGTCGGACGCAGTAGAGGCGTTCAGCGAGTTGACACCGCTGGTTGAACAATTTGATTTCAAGCGCTTTGGCCGTGCGCCTGCTAATTATGACGTGGCGGAACTGGAAAAGCTGAACGAGAAACTGCTGCACCAATTGCCTTTTGCTGCGGTCAAAGACAAGCTGCCACAAGTCGATGAACAGTTCTGGCTGTCCGTGCGTGCAAATCTTAAATCACTTGCTGAAGCACAGGTATGGTGGGAAATTGTGCATGGCAACATCACCTCAGGCTTACCCGCCGATGATGCAGCATTTGTGAAATCCACCATCGAACATCTGCCTGCCGCACCGTGGGACGAACACACCTATGACGCATGGCTAGCCGCTGTAAAACCTGCCACCAACCGCAAAGGCAAAGAGCTCTTCATGCCGATACGCCTTGCACTCACAGGCCAGAGCCATGGACCGGAACTGAAAAAACTACTGCCACTGCTTGGCCGCGATAAAGTAATCGAAAGGCTCAGCGCATGAGCCTGCAATTTTATAATACCCTGACGCGCAAGAAAGATGTGTTCGTACCGCTCGATCCTACCAATGTGCGTATGTATGTGTGCGGGCCTACCGTGTATGACCGCCCGCATATCGGCAATGCCCGCTCGGTCGTGGTGTATGACGTGCTCTACCGCCTGCTGATGCAGGTCTATGGCAAGGAACATGTCACCTATGTGCGCAACATCACCGACGTCGATGACAAGATCAACGCCGCCGCCAAGGCAAATGGCGAGCCTATCTCGGCACTTACCAAGCGCATCGAAGGCTGGTTCCATGAGGATATAGGTGCGCTTGGCGTATTGCCTGCCACCACCGCGATTACTGGCAAGGAAACACCTGAGCAGGTAAAAGGCTGCATGGGCGAGCCGCATGCCACCCATCATATCGCGCACATGATTGATTTGATCGAAAAGCTGATCGCAAACGGTCATGCCTATGTATCGCAGGGGCATGTGCTGTTCGCGGTGGATAGCTACAGCGAATATGGCCAGCTTTCAGGCCGCAAACTCGATGACCTGATTGCAGGCGCGCGCATCGAGGTGGAATCGTACAAGCGCCATCCGGGCGATTTTGTGCTGTGGAAACCCGCCGAAGAAGGTGATGATGCCAGCAGCGTATTTGAAAGCCCATGGGGCGCGGGCCGCCCCGGCTGGCATATCGAATGCTCGGCCATGAGCAACGCATATCTGGGCGGCCAGTTCGATATTCACGGCGGCGGTGCCGATTTGATGTTCCCGCATCATGAAAACGAAATCGCGCAAAGCCGCTGCGCCCAGAGTATAAATGGGGCGGGCACAACATTTGCCAATTACTGGGTGCATAACGGGTTCCTCACCGTTGGCGGCGAAAAGATGAGTAAGTCGCTTGGTAATTTCACCACTGTCAAAGAACTGCTGGATAAAGGCATCAAGGGTGAAGTGATCCGCTTAGCGCTGCTGTCGACCAAATATAGCGAGCCGCTCGACTGGAATGATAAAATGGTGCATGACGCCAAGGTCACTCTGGATAAATGGTATCGCAGCATTGCTACAGTAGATAGTCACGCAGCTGTCAATCACGACTTCATTACCACGCTATCGGACGACCTCAACTTCCCGAAAGCCATCAGCGTGATGCATACTGCCAGCCCGGCCGAACTGCTTGCCATGGGCCGACTGATGGGCTTTTTTGACCAAACGGCTGAAAACTGGTTCCGTGGCGGAGCAGATAGTGGCGATGCACACAATATAGAAAACCTTGTTAATCAACGCATTGAAGCCAAAAAGTCTAAAAACTGGACAGAGGCTGACCGCATTCGTAAAGAACTTGCCGATCAGGGTATTATATTAGAGGATAGGCCCGACGGCACAACTGACTGGAGAAAAACATAACAAAATAAAAACACGGGAGAAAAAAATGACGCAGGAACACGACAAGCGGGAAGATATCCGCCATAAGACCGCAGACGCTATTACGAAGATTAACCAACTGGCCGCTATTCGCCACCGGATGCCTAACGATACACACGATGTCAACGACATCGCCGGTGTCGCGCGCAGCCTGGGCGAGAAAATGGCGCACCATGCCACCGAGGCAGATTTTGATCCGCTTAAAATGATGATGGAAGAACTACACCATTACGAAGATCCGCATTACAATAACAAGCAACAGGCTGAAGCGCGCATTGCGATTGAATGCATGGCAGTAGCATTTGGCCTGCAGCACCAGTTCGTGGCCCTCACCTCCGCCGAAGCCTATGCCAAAGCCCACCCGGATAAAGAACCACCAGCCCAAGGAATGTCAGCCCGCCGATGAGTAAAGACCGCGTCTATTTGTATGATTCAACCCTACGCGACGGCGCGCAAGCACGCGGCGTGGATTTTACCGTATCCGATAAACTGGCCATAGCCCGGGAACTCGATAAGATCGGCATCGATTATATCGAGGGCGGCTGGCCGGGCGCCAACCCGAATGACGACGCGTTTTTTGCGCAGCCTCCTTCGCTTTCCAAAGCGCGCCTGTCGGCCTTTGGCATGACGCGCCGCTCCGGTAGATCCGCTGAGAACGACCCGGGCCTTTCAGACCTTATCGCCAGCGGTGCCAAATCCATCTGCATCGTAGGGAAAAGCTGGGACAAACAGGTAAAATCGGCTTTAGGCATCTCTGAGAAAGAGAATATCCGCATGATCGGCGAATCCATCGCCCATATCGTAAAGCATAAGCGCGAAGCACTCTACGACGCCGAGCATTTCTTCGACGGCTATAAGACCAACCCGGAATTTGCGCTGGCCTGCCTGAAGGCCGCTTATGATAATGGTGCGCGCTGGATTGTGCTGTGCGACACCAATGGCGGTTCGCTGCCGTTCGATGTGGAGCAGGTGGTACGCGAAGTAACCCAACATATACCGGGCGATCATCTTGGCGTGCATTGCCATAACGATACCGATAATGCGGTGGCCAATTCGCTAGCCGCCGTGCGCGCAGGTGTACGCCAGGTACAGGGCACCATCAACGGGGTTGGTGAACGCTGTGGCAATGCCAACCTGATCTCGATCATACCGAACCTCGTGCTGAAAATGGGTTTTACCACCGGTATCAGCAAGGAAAAACTCCCGCAGCTGACCCACCTGTCACGCTTTTTAGATGACCGCCTCAACCGCTCCCCTAACCAGCATGCCCCCTATGTCGGCTCGGCGGCCTTTGCCCATAAGGGCGGTTTGCATGTGTCGGCGATGGCCAAGGACTCGTCGTCCTATGAACATATCGACCCGGCGCAGGTAGGCAATCACCGCACCGTGCTGGTATCGGACAAAGCCGGTAAATCCAATATTCTCGACCGTCTCAAGCAGTTTGGCATTGTGATTAAAAACGATGATGAGCGCATCGGTGAACTGGTCAGCGAAGTAAAGCAACGCGAAAAGCAGGGCTATGCCTATGAAGGCGCCGAGGCCAGCTTTGAACTGCTTGCCCACCGCATGCTCGGAAGCGTGCGCGACTATTTTGATGTGCTCAGTTTCCGAGTGATCGGCGAGCGCCGCCACAATGCCAAAGGCAAGCTGGTCAGCGTATCAGAAGCCACCATCAAGCTAGCCATATTAAATGATCATGGGGATGGCGAAGAAATCATGACAGTGGCCGAAGGTAACGGCCCGGTGAATGCACTAGACGGCGCGCTGCGCAAAGCGCTTTCAGGCCATTATCCCATACTCAAGGACATCCAGCTGACGGATTATAAAGTGCGTATCCTCACTCCCGGCGAAGGCACCAAAGCGATCACCCGCGTTATGATTGAATCACGCGACAGTAAGGGCAAAGTCTGGAATACGATTGGGGTATCGGCCAACGTGATCGATGCATCGTTTAACGCGCTGTACGATTCGGTTACCTATAAATTGCTGCATGGCAGCAAAAAGAAATAATCAGCTGATCTTTGCCGTTTGTGATGGTTCGCCCTGCCTCTGCTGGACAATTCGATCTGCGTACTTTGGTGCGTTCGGATCATGGGGAATCTTTGGCTCAGGCTCGGTTGCCGACTGAGCATGATAGGCCAGGTACATTAGTGCACCGACACCTGCGCTGGTAAGCGCGGTATATTGCATGGTTTTATTTTTCTGCTCATGGGTCAGGAATTTTTCCCATTTTTCGCCAAGGCTTGCCGCACCCTCTTTTTTAAAAATTGCTTTTACGCCAGCACGATAATCTTCTTCGAGGGTACGAAACAGGCCCCCATTACGCCAACCACCCTCGCCATCTGTACCGCTCGCGGTAATGGCATGTATAAGATCATCATCAGACGCCGCTTTAAGCTTATTGACCAGCCCGCTTTCTAAATCCTTCAGCAGCCCTGTCTTTGCCAGTTGCTCATGTGCATAGCTATTGACGCGGTCTGCATAGACATAGACGCCTGATCCCAGCGTTGTTATCGCAGCTAAGGCATTGGCAAAAACTGATGTTTTATCTTCTTTTTTAGGGGGTTCCATAGGATTTGGCTTTTTATTTGCTTTATTAAGCTATATTAACCAATGCGTTGAAGCAAGTGAATATTACGGGGGTACTTAAGCTGCCGACGAGGTGTCTTTTTGCATTGATTTGCTCTAAGTTCCGCCATATCTAGCATGTGATTACCTGTAACCCTGTGAGCCCATGCCCAACCACCTGCCCATCGTCATACTTGTACGCCCGCAAATGGGCGAAAATATTGGTGCGGTCGCCCGCGCCATGAGCAATTTTGGCATCAAGTCATTGCGCCTGGTAGCGCCGCGTGATGGCTGGCCTAATCCAAAGGCTGCCGAAATGGCTGCAGGCGCTGAAGCACAAATCGAAAATGCCGAGATATTCCCAGACCTGGCCAGTGCCAGCGCCGACCTTCAGTGGCTGTATGCCACGACCGCACGCACCCGCCATATGGAAAAGCAGGTGCTGGTGCCCAAAGCCGCCATGGAACAGCTGCATGGGCAGGTATCTGGCGGGGGCAAAGTGGGGTTGGTATTTGGCCCCGAGCGTTCCGGGCTGGACAATGAAGACATCAACCGCTGCGATACCTTTATCACCATACCAACCGCGCCAGAAAACACGTCGCTGAACCTCGCCCAGTCTGCCGTCATTTTGGGGTATGAATGGTGGCAGCAGCAAGCTAAGCCAGCACCCATCATACGCGACATCAGCGAGATTGCGCCGCGCGAGGAGTGGGACGGCATGTTCAGCCAACTTGAAGGCTATCTCGATGCCAGCGACTATTTCCGCGCTGCGGAAAAAAAGCCTATCATGTGGCAGAATGTACGCAATATGCTGCACCGCAGCGGCATGACCGCCCAGGAACTGCGCACCTTCCGCGGCATGCTGCGCTCCCTGTGGGATAAGAATCCTCTTAAACATTAGGCCCTAAACAGTAAGCGGGTTAACTTTTCTACAAGGAATTACCGCTAAGAATAAGGGCTTATAAAACCTTATGATCCCGCCCAGCATTATGCCCGAGAATTTTTATGAAAAGCTGCAAAGCTTCAGCCAGTTTTCTGAACTGACTGACCCGCGGCATTATGTCGATGTGCCGCCTGACTGGTACGTGGTCATCAGTGACGTCAAAGGCTCTACCCAGGCCATAGCAGAGGGACGCTACAAGGAAGTAAATCTCGTTGGGGCCGCAGCCATTATTGCCGTACTGAACATGGCACAGCGCATCCCTATCCCTTATGCGTTCGGGGGTGATGGCGCTACCATGCTGATTCCACCTGAATTGCTGGACGATGTACGCGATACGCTCAGCGCCGTGCAAACGCGTGTAAAAT
>JAGVKI010000216.1 GCA_020050695.1 Alphaproteobacteria bacterium
TCGGTGTTGATGGAGACTTTATCAGCGCCTGCCAGCAGCAACGCGCGAATATCCTCTACCTTGCGCACGCCGCCGCCCACGGTAAGCGGCATAAAGCACTGCTCGGCCACGCGGGAGATTACATCATACAAAATGGAACGGTTGTCACTGGATGCAGTAATATCGAGAAGGCATAATTCATCAGCGCCCTGCGCATCATAGATTTTTGCCTGGTCCACCGGATCGCCCGCATCGCGCAGTTCAACGAAGTTGATGCCTTTTACAACACGTCCGTCTTTTACGTCGAGGCATGGAATAATGCGGGTTTTCAGCATGGCCTTAGCAAAGCTTCAGGGCGTCTTCCGGTTTGATCGCACCATCATACAGCGCGCGGCCGATAATCACGCCGTCAATGCCTGACGTTTCAATGTCCTTGTAACGCTTGATATCCTCAATCGAACTGATGCCGCCAGAGGCAATCACCGGTGTGGAGATGGACTCGGCAAGGTTCTGGGTCTCTTCCAGATTAGGGCCAGCCATCGCGCCATCACGATTGATGTCGGTATAGATAATTGCAGCCACCCCGGCATCTTCAAATTTCCTGGCCAGATCGACAGCCAGCTGGTCCGATACTTCCGCCCAGCCATTGATCGCTACCTTGCCATCCTTGGCATCAATGCCCACAGCAATCTGGTTAGGAAATAAGCGGCAGGCTTCCTTGACCAGCAGCGGGTTACGCAGTGCAGCCGTACCTAAAATCACACGTGCAATCCCTGCGCCGAGCCAGGTATCAATCATCTGCATATTGCGAATGCCGCCACCCAGCTGCACCTGCATGCTGCCCACATGAGACAAAATAGATTTTACCGCCGATTCATTGACCGGCTTTCCTTCAAACGCACCGTTTAAATCAACGATATGCAGCCATTCAAAACCTGCTTTTTCAAACACGGCAGCCTGGCTGGCTGGCGAGTCCGAGAACACAGTAGCCTTGTCCATTTCACCGCGCAGGAGGCGCACACATTTTCCGTCTTTAAGATCAATCGCGGGATAGAGAATCATACCAGTGCCAAAATCATACTAATGTGGTTATAGGTTCGAGGTTTTTATAATAGAAGTTGCCCGTTACCATATGGGCATTGACGATTTCGTAGTAAGGCAGCTCGCCCCATTTAACGTAAGCGTTATCTTCGTACAGATGGATCGCACGATCCTGTGACTGGCGTACACTCAGGCGCAGCACAGAAAATCCCTGCGCGCGCGCTTCACGCTCTGCCGCTTCCAGCAGCATCTTGGCAAGGCCGTGACCACGTGCCCATGGCGCTACGAAATGCGCTTCTATGGATACGGCAAATGAGGAGGTTTCTTTACTCGGGCCAGGCTTTACCAGCTGGATACTACCTGCCAGCGTACCATCGAGCCTGCCAGCGTACAGGACACGCTCGGGCACCACCAGTACGCCTTTCCAGTACGTCTCAAGCACATCGCGGCCCGGCGGCAACACCCAGTTAAACCCGATGCCTTCGCGTATAGCATCTTCGGTGGCCTGCACCAGTTCGGTGAGATCAGCATGGCGGAATTCAGTAATACGTTCGACGCGTACAGAGGACATCTTCACTAACTTTAAAAATTGGCCTAAGAATTGGCAAGAAAGTTTTTAAGCAGGCGCAATCCGGTATCCTGGCTTTTCTCAGGATGGAACTGCGTACCCATAATGTTATCCTGCCCTACCACTGCTGCCACCGTTTGTCCATAGTCCGTGCTTGCCAGCATGTTCGCCGCATCGCCACATTTGGCATGATAGCTATGGACAAAATACGCGTGATCGCCGCTGCTGATGCCTGCAAGCAGCTTATGGTGGCTATGCAGGGTAAGGTCATTCCAGCCCATATGCGGGATTTTAAGTGTAGTATCGACAGGTGCTAGCGGCACCACTTCACCGCCCAGCCATCCCAGCCCCTCATGAGCTCCATGTTCATGGCCACGTTCAAACAGCATCTGCATACCCACACAAATTCCCAGGAATGGTTTTTTCTGAGTCAATACCTGCTCGCGCATGGCATCAAGCATGCCAGGCAGCGACGTAAGGCCGCGCATGCAGTCGCCATATGCGCCAACCCCTGGAAGCACAATATGGCTGGCCTCTTTAAGCAAGGCGGGATCGCTGGAAATGGTAATAGTGGCACTGTCGTCTGCCACATATTCAAACGCCTTGGCAACCGAGCGTAAATTACCCGAACCATAATCAATGATAACCACGCGCATATCAGGAGCCATCACTTTAGGGGCCATCACTGGGCAGTAATAGCACGTTCCAGGTAACGCTGCTCGGCACGAAGCGTACTTTCCGCCAGCGCTACATCGGCAAGCATATAACCTTTCTTGCGCAGTTTTGCCTCACGCCAGTCATTGCCCTGCAGGCCCATCAGCATCTGGAAACCCATCTGTATGGCTGCAAGGCTAGGCTCGGTAAGCCATTGCTCACGGCCAGCATAAATCAGCACGCCATTAAAAAGCAGAACCATAAAAGACACCAGCCACAAGCGGTGATACAGTGACCAGAACGCCCCAAACAGGAACGCAAAAATATTGAACCCCTCCTTCACCAGTACCGGGGCGTGTTTCCCCAGGTCAGCATCAGGCTTGGTATAGACGGCATAGAATTTGGGATGTGAGAAAAGGCTCACAGGGAACCTCCAAGCGTACCCTTGGTCGATGGAATGGCGTCGCTCTTGCGCGGATCAATCGCAATGGCCGCACGCAGCGCCTTGGCCAACCCTTTATAGCAAGATTCAACGATATGATGGTTGTTCACACCATAGAGGTTTTCCACATGCAGTGTAGCGCCAGCGGCAAAGGCAAAGGCCTGGAACCATTCGCGGAACAGTTCGGTATCCATTTCGCCCAGTTTGGGTTTAGTAAACTCCACCTTCCAGACAAAATACGGCCTGCCGGATAAATCAAGCGCAACGCGCGTCAGCGTTTCATCCATCGGGATATAGGAA
>JAGVKI010000231.1 GCA_020050695.1 Alphaproteobacteria bacterium
AAGGCCTTGCTGTACCGGTGGATGTATTAATGGAACAATCCGGCGTCGATGGCACGCTGCGCGCCGAACAGCTGGACGTTATAACCCTGTGCAAATTAGCGCAAACCTATGAGAATATTAGGGAATCTGCAAAGAGCCCAAAAAGTTAACTCATTCTTAATGTAAATTAGCTAAAATTAACCTTGGTTAACATTCAGCATGCAGCGAGTTGCAAAATCCGGTTATGACAGACCTTAAGGTAGTATATGCCGACAAGCATGAAAGCAGGCCTGATTATAAGAATATCGCATGGGTGGAATATAACGCCCTGCAATGGCTGGATGAGGCGGGCGGACGCACCATTAAAAGCAATGCGCTGCCGCTGAGCGCGCATATTGCCCCCGCCCAGATGCGCATCGATCTTTTGTTTTCCGAAGAATCACAAACCATGCCCAAACGGCTTTACATGCTGGCAGTGAGCAAGTCGCTGATTCCCTCCGTCATGCCCGCGCCGCTACTGGGCGCGCATAGCGATGAAAAGGGGCTGCTGGTTACCATCCAGGGACATCCGGATAATCCCCAGGCCATGCGTGATTTTCTAAGCAGTTCGGAAATGCGCGAAATCCTGCCCAGCGACGCCATCTCACTGATGATAGGCGCCCAGGCTTAAAGCCTGTAGGGCTTAGCGTTCGCAGAGATCTTTTACAAAATCATCCAGACCTGATTGACGCACGCGCTTTAAACGCTCGGCCTTCAAGATGGTGTCGATCTTTTCCAGTGTTTCATTCAGATCCTGGTTGACCAGCACATAGTCATATTCCTGCCAGTGGCTGATTTCATTGGTCGCCTTGCTCATGCGCTTGGAAACCACTTCGTCGCTGTCCTGCGCGCGTGCACGCAGGCGGCGCTCCAGTTCCTCCATGGAAGGTGGCAGGATAAAAATACTGACCAGGTCATCGCGCGCACGCTCAGCCAGCTGGCGGGTTCCCTGCCAGTCGATATCGAACAGTACGTCGGTGCCTTTTTCGATATGCTCGCGCACAAAGGTGGCAGGCGTGCCATAGTAATATTCAAACACCTGTGCATGTTCGAGCAGGGCGTTCTTTTTGACCATTTCCTGATAGGCCGCTTCGGCAATAAAGAAATAATCCTTACCATGCTCTTCGCCGGGACGGGCAGGACGCGTGGTCACCGATACGGAAAGCATCATCGATTCATGCGCCGCCGCATCGCGGTAACGCTCCAGCAGGCTGCGTGACAGAGTGGTTTTACCTGCGCCCGATGGCGACGACAGGATCAGCATTAAACCACGGCGCTTAAGTTCTATACTACGCTGCAGGGACATGGCTATTCCACCAGCGGGGAAATAAGCGCCAGCATCTCTTCGTCTGACTTATTATAGGGAATGGCCTTGATGAATTTACCGTCTTTGCCCATCACATAAATGAAGCCTGAATGATCGACCGTATAGCCGGTGTTATCTACGCCTGGCATCACGTTCTTCGCGTAATAGGCACGGTATACAGCGGCAACGCTCTTGATCTGTTCCTGCGTACCGGTGAGGCCAACAATGCGTTTATCAAATTCGCTGTTGGATAAAAACTGCGCCATCACGTCTGGCGTATCGCGCTCTGGGTCCACGGTAATGAAAATGGGCGCCACCTGGTTGGCTTTCGTGCCAAGAGCTGTCATCACTTTGGACATGGTCGCAACCGTTACCGGGCAAATATCAGGGCAGTGCGTAAAACCAAAGAATACCAGCATGACCTTGCCGCGGAAATCCGCATCGCGCACCAGCTTGCTGGACGTGTCGGTTAAGGTGAAATCGCCGCCGATCAGGGCTTCTCCCTGCTCGCTATTAGCAGGCAGGGCGCTACGCTGGCCGGTGCGTTCGCTGGTATAGACTAAAACAAGGCTGGTCACCGCAATCAGGGCAACCGTCAGTAAAACTAATATTTTTCTCATAAATCAATCAGATGGGTGATTATTAAAACAGGAAATCTTATAGCAGTGCTATTAATATTCTCTAAACAAAAACAGTATCTTCTGTGGGTAAAAACGCTTAGTTATTGTATTTATTTGACTTTTATTCATTAAAATATTAATATTATCTTTAGAAATTAGAGTGAGGGACTTACGTCATGCTACCTGCTGTCACTAGCAATGTAGTATTTATTCCTCCCCAGCAAGCACCGCTTACAAATACGGCGATTTTGGGGAGCAATGTCACGCGCGTTCCTTCCGACAATGTACCGCCGTCTGTTTCCAATGCGCAAGTCGATAATAATGCAAAAGGCAACAGCGACAGCTTTGCTTCTGCCAGTGCTGCCATTAATGCGCAGGTTGAAAGCGATGCGACATTTTCCCTGCCCTCTGGCGCAAGCCCTACACCCTCGGTCAATCTGCCTACGACCTTCCTTGCGCAGTTGCTTGGCCAGGACATCGCGCCCGACATCAATAGTGTCACCGGCAGCATTCTTCTGGCCTACGAGAAATTGATTGTGCTGAGTAATGTCAAATATAAACCAAGTAATGCGCTAAAGCCGCTGCCAGGCCCTGCGGGTGTATTTGGTAACCTGCTTCAGCAAAGCCAGGCGCCGGTGGTAACGCAGCAGCCCGAACCCGTTAGCGAAAATGCGCAGCCTGTACCACAGGTGAGCGCTGAAACGAATGTGGAAATCACTGTCGCAGAAGAATCTGCGCCAGAAGCGGCGGCCGCACCCGTGCTGCCTGCCGTCAGCCAGCCTATTATCCTTCCGGGTATTTCTGCCTATCTTGCAACCGATGTGCGCAACAGCCGCATCGGCCAGAGCACCGCGCCTGACGACGCCGTCTCTGATCTCGCTTAGTCAATAAAAGAAGTTATGCGATAAAACGAATCTGGCCGCGCATGATGTCGGCAATGGTTTGCTGCGCGAGCAATGCATTATTGCGGCGGGCATAGCCTTCCCACTGCGCAGTGATGTCAGCTGAAGGCGGCTGTTCACGGTAAATATTGCGAACGGCGGCTTCAGTAAAGCCGGTGCCAGCTGCAAGGGCATCGCTGTAGGCTTTTAAGCGGCCATAAAAGGCCTGCGCCATCTTGTTGATGCGTTTTCCCACACCCGTGTCACCTGCGCCCATTTCACGAAGCGAGCGGTCCATATCGGAGAAGAATACTTCGGACAGGGTGCGGATAAAGTTTTTTGCCTGGGCATCCTGCGTTTCGCGCTCAATGCGCGCAATCACCAGGCTTAAATGCAGCAGCACCACATCAAAACGCCCATCGACGGTATCGGCTACCTGCCACTGCGCAAAGAACTGGGGGTGGCGCGCCTGGTTTACAATATGCACATACGCCTCATGCGCATGGGTGCGCACAGAGTCGGCGGTAAAGAGACGTTTAAGAGCGGAGGCTATCATAAGGGCACAGGGGCGATATTACGCTGCGTTGCTTTCAGGCTGCAACATTTCTTTTTGCAGTTTTTCAAATGCGCGCACCTCAATCTGGCGCACACGCTCGCGTGAAATGTTATAGGCCTGGCTTAAATCTTCCAGCGTATCGGGATCATCCTTCAGGCGGCGGCGCTGGATAATGTCGCGCTCACGCTCAGAAAGCGTCAGCAGCGCCTGCTGAAGCGACTTCTGCTTACTGTTCATTTCCTCGCGGTTGGCCAGTGCAGTTTCCTGGTTTTCTTCCGGGGATACGAGGAAGTCGATTTTTTCTTCATCGCTGTCATGTGACATGGTGGTGTTCAGATACACGTCCTTGCCGGATAAGCGCTGGTCCATGCTGATCACGTCTTCATTGCTCACATCCAGGATACGGGCAATATCGCTGATCTGCTCATGGGTCATGCCGCGCTCATCCGAGGCCGCGTGCGCGCCAATGCGCTGCTTGATCTTGCGCAGGTTAAAGAACAGGCGCTTTTGCGCAGCCGACGAGCCGATTTTCACCAGTGACCAGGAGCGCAGGATATATTCCTGAATGGATGCCTTGATCCACCAGATAGCATAGGTAGACAGGCGGAAGCCCTTGTCGGGATCAAAGCGTTTTACCGCCTGCATCATACCGATATTGCCTTCAGCGATCAGTTCGCCCATAGGAAGGCCGTAACCTTTATATTTAAATGCGATCTTGGCTACCAGGCGCAGATGGGAGGTTACCAGGCGGTGCGCAGCATCCACATCACCCTTGTCGCGCCAACGGCGGGATAGGTCCTGCTCTTCCTGCGGCTCAAGCATCGGGATCTTGGCAATTTCCTGCAAATAACCGCGCAGGCCGTCCTGCGGGTAAAGCGGGGCGGGGACGGATAAAGCCCGGGTTTTCACCATCGGCTTGGTAGCAGTGCTCATGGAATCTTCCATAACTCGTTTCATCTGTCTGATTGTATATAATTCCACCCCTGAAAATTTCAAGGGGTCGTCGCAATATAAATATAAATCAAGGAGTTAAAGATATTTTTCTATCTTGGAAATCACTATAGCATAAACTGGCCAAACACGCCAGTCATTTAACGGTAAGTATCCCCCTGACCATAGGAAAACCAACGGTCAGGGGAGTATATTAGATATGGATAGGGCGGCCTAAAACAGCCAGCGCCGCTTCTTTGACCGACTCGTTATAAGTCGGGTGCGCATGGCAGGTGCGGGCGATGTCTTCCGACGATGCGCCATATTCCATGGCCAGCGCCGCTTCGGCGATAATAGTGCCTGCATCCGGGCCAATGATATGCACGCCAAGCACACGGTCGGTTTTAGCGTCTGCGATGATCTTTACAAATCCATCGGTCTGCCCGGTAGCGCGCGAACGGCTGTTAGCCATGAACGGGAACTTGCCCACTTTATATTCGCTGCCTGCGGCTTTGACTTCTTCTTCCGTCTTGCCAACGCTGGCCACTTCCGGCCAGGTATACACCACGCCTGGGATGGCATCGTAATACACATGGCTCTTCTGGCCTGCCATGGCTTCTACGGCTGCAACGCCTTCTTCTTCGGCTTTATGCGCCAGCATCGGCCCTGCAATCACGTCGCCAATGGCGTAAATGCCTTTGACCTTGGTTTCAAAATGGCCATCTACCGGAATACGGCCACGTTCATCCAGCGCCACGCCGACTTTATCCAGGCCAAGCCCATCGGTGTACGGACGGCGGCCAATAGCCACCAGCACCACATCACCGGAAATCGATTCCTTGTCGCCGCCCCCATTTTGATTGTTTGAGGCAGGTTCAATGGTAAGGGCCACGGCTTTGCCTTTGACTTCCGCCGAGGTCACTTTCATGCCCAGCTTGAACTCAAAACCCTGCTTTTCGAGCAGGCGCTGGAACTGCTTGGATACTTCCGCGTCCATCGCGCCGCCAATATTGCCCAAAAACTCAATAACGGTCACTTTTGCGCCAAGACGTTTCCAGACCGAACCAAGCTCTAAGCCAATCACGCCGCCGCCGACCACCACCAGATGCTCAGGCACGGACTCCAGCGCTAAAGCGCCTGTGGAGGATACGATTTTTTTCTCATCGATTTTCACGCCCGGAAGCGGGGTTACTTCAGAGCCGGTGGCAATCAGGATACGTTTGGTTTTAAGCACTTCCTTGCCATCGACCAATACTTCCGTAGCTGATTTAACGGTGCCCTTGCCAATCACATAGGTCACCTTGTTTTTCTTGAACAAGCCCTCGATACCTTTGGTCAGGTCGAGCACCACCTTGTCCTTGCGGCCCATCATGGTCGGCAGGTCGAGTTCCACCTTGGCTTTAATGCCATACGCAGCGAAATGGTTTTTCGCCTCGTCGTATTTTTCCGATGAATCCAGCAGCGCCTTGGAGGGGATGCAGCCCACATTCAGGCACGTGCCGCCTAGCTGTCCGCGCATTTCCACGCAG
>JAGVKI010000286.1 GCA_020050695.1 Alphaproteobacteria bacterium
CGCCACCCCCTGAAAATACTGGGCGGTGTCATGCTATGCATGCTTGCCACCTATTTAATGATCTGCCTGCTCAGCTACAATCCCATGGATCCATCGCTCAACGGCGCCACCAGCACTAACGTTACCAATACCGGGGGCTATACCGGTGCAGTACTAGCCGACCTTACACTACAAGTGCTTGGCCTTGCCAGCGCACTGCTGGTGCTGGTACCGGGCGCGTGGGGCGTAAAAATGATTTACGGACAGACCATAAGCTACAGCTGGCTACGCTTCTGCTTGCTGATAGTCTCACTGGTCTTTATGTCAACCTTACTTGATAGTATGGAAACGCCGGAATCATGGCCGCTTGCTCGTGGACTAGGCGGCGCTATCGGCTCAATGATTCATGAAACATTCTACCGCCTCATGAAAAACGACCTGGTGATTGCCGCCCTGTTTATTATCACGCTCAGCACCAGCCTGCTTGCCTTTGGCATGAACTGGGGCGAATGGAAACATATGATGCGCACCCTGCGCACCATGACGCTGATTGCCGCAGGTATCATTATTTCCCTGATGCCACGCCGCCGCTCTGCCGCCGACAATGAGCAGGACGACGAGGAATATGAACGCCCGTCACTTCTGGAGCGCCTGCAATTCTGGAAACGCGGCGAAACCTATGACGACGATGAAGAAGAATATGAGGAAGAGGACGAGCGTCCAAAGCCGCAGCCACGCGTGAGCAAAAAAGCAGCGGAACGCCCTGCCGAACGCAGCAGCAAGAGCGGCAGCGGGCGCGGCCAGGCAACGCTGGCGCTTCCTAAAGGCGATTATGAACTGCCGCCCATCAAGCTTCTTACCGCTCCGCCGCGCAGCAAAAAAACCACCGTCAGCGAAGCATCGCTTACCCAGAATGCCAAGCTTCTGGAAAGCGTATTGCAGGATTTCGGGGTCAATGGCGACATTATTGAAATCCGCCCCGGCCCTGTGGTTACGCTGTACGAATTGGAACCCTCCCCGGGTACCAAGTCATCACGCGTCGTCGGCCTGTCTGACGATATTGCCCGCTCGATGAGCGCAATATCAGCACGTATTGCCGTTATCCCGGGCCGCAACGCCATTGGTATTGAACTGCCAAACACCACGCGCGAAACCGTATTCCTGCGCGATATGCTGGAAAACGATACGTTCGAATCCAACGAAGCCAAGCTACCGCTCGCACTGGGTAAGGATATTGGCGGCACACCGATTATCGTGGACCTTGCGCGCATGCCGCACCTGCTGGTAGCGGGTACCACGGGCTCTGGTAAGTCGGTGGCGATCAACACCATGATCCTGTCGCTGGTGTACCGCCTGACGCCGGATGAATGCAAATTCATCATGATCGACCCGAAGATGCTGGAACTTTCCGTATATGAAGGCATCCCTCACCTGCTCTCGCCGGTCGTTACCGAACCGGGCAAAGCCGTGGTTGCGCTTAAATGGACGGTCAAGGAAATGGAAAACCGTTACCGCCTGATGAGCAGCCTGGGCGTACGCAATATCGAAGGCTATAATAAAAAGCTGCGTGAAGCCAAAGCCAAAGGCAACCAGTTGACCCGCACCGTGCAGACCGGCTTCAACCCTGATTCGGGTGAACCTATTATCGAGGAAGTCGAACTCGACATGAACGAACTGCCATTTATCGTGGTGGTGGTCGACGAAATGGCCGACCTTATGATTGTCGCAGGCAAAGATATTGAAGGTTCGATCCAGCGCTTAGCGCAGATGGCGCGCGCCGCCGGTATCCATATTATCATGGCGACCCAGCGTCCTTCGGTAGACGTCATCACCGGTGTTATCAAAGCCAACTTCCCTACCCGTATCAGCTTCCAGGTGACCAGCCGTATCGATAGCCGCACCATCTTAGGTGAACAAGGCGCTGAGCAGCTTCTCGGACAGGGCGATATGCTTTACATGGCAGGCGGTGGCCGCATTACCCGTGTTCACGGCCCATTTGTTTCCGACAAAGAAGTAGAAGTCGTCGTTGAGCATCTGAAACTGCAGGGCCCGCCATCCTATGTGGATGATGTCACGCGCGATGAAGAAGCCGACAGCATGTTCGAAGGCGGCGGCGAGAAAGATGAAATGTACGACCAGGCGGTGGCCATCGTTGCCCGTGATCGCAAGGCCTCTACCAGCTATATCCAGCGCTGCCTGAAAATCGGCTATAACCGCGCAGCCAGCATCATCGAACAGATGGAACGCGAAGGCGTGGTCGGCCCGGCAAACCATGTGGGGAAACGCGAAGTCCTCGTACGCGAAATGGAAGACTGATTTATTATTCGTAGGATACCGCTGCTATGAACTTATGGGCCGATTTCCTGACCAACGATGACCTGCTGATGCATAAATGGACGCATTATTTTCCCATTTATGAACGCCATATAGAACGCTTCCGCAACCGCGATGTAACCTTGCTTGAGATTGGCGTATCTCACGGTGGCAGCCTGCGCATGTGGAGTCGCTTTCTTGGCCCTTACGCCAAAATCGTGGGCATCGATATTAATGAAACATGTAAGCTGGCAGAAAATTCTGAGGTCAATGTGCGCATTGGCAGCCAGGCTGACCCTGCATTTCTTGACAGTGTTATTGCTGAGTTTGGTGTTCCCGATATTGTTATCGACGATGGCAGCCACATGATGGAACATGTCAATGCCACCTTTGACCATCTGTATCATAAACTGCCCAAGAATAGCGTGTACCTGGTAGAAGACCTCCACACCGCTTACTGGGAAGAATATGGCGGCGGCCTGCGTCATCCCGGTAGCTTTATTGAAAAAAGCAAACACCTGATCGATAGCCTAAATGCCGACCATGCACGCGGTCAGCTTCAGCCAGATGAGTTTACACGCCATACATCGGGCATGCATTTTTATGATTCGGTTATCGTGTTTGAAAAACAGACCCTCGCTAGCAAACGCGATATGCCCATTGGCAAACCGCTGGTTTAGGACACTTATAGGACTTTATCACGCGCCTCCATGCGAGGATATTGATAACCAACTACAATAAAACGATATTTCTTCAGCACCTCCAATCAAGCTGTCATCAATGTTTAACCTTAGTTAACCATCCGTATGTTATAGTCATATATAGCAAAAGAGGTGTATATGGTTGAGA
>JAGVKI010000117.1 GCA_020050695.1 Alphaproteobacteria bacterium
CGTGCAGTGTCAGGTCGCCGGTAATATCTGCCGTGTTTTCGCCCGTCACTTTAACATGGGTCGATTTAAAAGTGATTTTTGGATGGGTGGTCGCATCAAGCCAGCTTTTGCCGAGCAGTTCTTTTAAAAAGCCTTTAGGCGGGCTTGGCAGCACTAAGGATGCCGGTATGACGGTCGCCTCAACGCTGGATGTTTCAGGATGCGCCGGATCGAATGTAAGCTTGGCATCAAAATCTTTAAACTGCGCCGTATAGTTGGAAAACCCCATATGGCTTACGCGAAACACAAGGCTGGCATGTGACTTATCCAGCCTGTAGTTGCCTGCGGGCACATCGATAGCTGCCAATGCAAAAGCAGGCATAATGATGGTCAGAATTGCGGCAGTGAGCATTTTTTTCATGGTAAGCCCTTCATTTGGTAAATGGCGTATTATTTGCGCGAATACTACAGCATAAAATCAAGTGCACTCCTAGTCGCATTTTTCAAATGCTTATGGCATAACGTAAGCGCATGAAAGTTTTAGAAACCAGAGATATACGATTAATTCCGCTCGCTGCAGAACATGAGCATGACTTTGTGCGCCTGGCAAATGTCCCTGAAATTAACAGGCGCGTGAATAAGCCGCCGCTTTACACGAATACGCATTTTTCAGAACAGCTGGCGAATGTTCAAAAAGCTAAGGCTCATTATGTTTGGATGATTGAGCACAATGGAATCATTGTCGGCGTTATAAACAACGCGGCAGGACGCCATCCACACGTCTTTCAGGGGGGATATTGGGTTGATCCTGCCTATTGGGGCAAAGGTGCAGCGTCATCTGCTCTCACGTTAGTCAAAGATTTTGTATTAGAAGAATGCAATGCCCAGCGTGTTCAGGCGGTCGTTGAGCCTGATAATACTGCCTCTATCCGAGTTTTAGAAAAATGCGGTTATCAGCGTGAGGGCTTGCTCAGGAAATTTTATCCGTCGGCAGGCCGTGGCCTGATAGACGTCCTGATGTATTCCGTTGTTCGATAGAGTGATTTTTGAGTTTTCGAACCTAACGGACTCTTAAGCGGGTTTTGAGCGCAGTGGATCGAGGGTTGTTTTGTGCAAATGGCAGCGCGTAGCGAACAGTTTTCGAACCTGTCCGACTGAGTGCCTATTGATAGTTCAGCATAAAATTAATGACGCTACTAGCCAGCTTATTAAGAGATTAGTGGCCTAAAAACGAAATCATATTACCATCGCGGTTGTTAATGCAGTGCTTTATCAATAAACAATTGCGCCATCTGCTTTGCTTTGATGCCTGCTTTTTTATCGCCGCAGACATGGGCTTGTACGGTAGCGCCTTCAATCAAGAAGTTAAGTTCCTCGGAAAGTGCGTCTGGATTTTTTGCTCCAGCACTTTGCGCGAGTTCGCGGATATAATCAAACATCAGACGTTTATGTTCCGCACATACCAGATGGCATGGATTATCCTGCGCCGCGAACTCTGCCGATGCATTGATGAACATGCAGCCAGAGAATGTTTTACTATTAAACCACTCGTCAATCGTATCAAACACCGCGTCGAGCCGCTGGCGCGGAGTTTTACCCAAACGCTCAACGCTGCGCATAAAATTGTTCCTAAATAGTTCATCGCGTCTGCGCAGCGTGGCGAGGATTAATTCGTCTTTCGATTTGAAATGCGCGTAGATCGTTTTTTTCGTAACACCCGATTCCGCTGTGATTCTATCAACGCCGGTGGCATTGAAGCCGCCTTGATAAAACAGGTTCAGTGCGACATCGACAATCTGCTCGCGCTTAGACGGATTAGACATGAAATTCCCCGTTATTTTGTGTGTATACTAATATGTATACAATATTATCTATTAAAATCCATTATTTGTACATGTTTAATACGATTATTATCACATAATAATATATAATATACTGTAATTAAATATTAATAACAATGAAGCGTAATCGAAGAATAATCAGTTGACAAGGTATACAGATCTGTATAGTTTATGTGGGTAGGCAAGATTGCTTGCATTACTTAACCAAACAAAGCTTAGGAGAAAACTTATGTCACGTATTCAGCCCAACACCACCCCCGATGCTAAATCGCAAGAACTGCTTTCAGGCGTTAAACAGATGCTTGGTGGCACTCCCAATATGTTCACCACCCTTGCCCACTCGTCTTCGTCGCTCGGGTTTGCGGTGGCGGGCTTCACCGGATTTGGCGCAAGTAAATTAGGCGCGGCAGTGCGTGAGCAGCTTGCTCTCACGGTTGCTGGCGCTAATGGCTGTGAATATTGTGCATCCGCTCACACTGCGCTCGGCAAAATGAATAAGATTCCAGAAGGCGAACTTGCCAATAATCTGAATGCAAAATCAGCAGATACAAAAACGCAGGCCGCACTAACCTTCGCTCGTAAGGTGGTGGATGCTCGCGGTCACGTGGCGGATAGCGATCTGCAGGCGGTGCGTGCGGCGGGTTATAGCGATGCGGAGATACTCGACATCGTGACCATCGTTGCCTTCAACACCTTCACCAACTACATCAACAGCGTTGCAAAAACGGAAGTTGATTTTCCCTTAGTGAGCATCAGCAACGTAGCGAAAGCCGCTTAAAACTTGGGGTGAGGCTTCAAACCTCACCCCAATTTCTTACAGGAGAGTACGATGATACGGCACCTGAACAGCAAAATTACGGCGATTGTGGCAAGCCCCTCTCAATGCAGCCCAGCGCATTTGACCAACCATTTTATCAAGGCACATGGCGTAGTAAATAATTACGGCTGGGCATCATTGATTGCGTCGCTTCCCTGCGCGCGTGAAACGGGGCTTCGAATCACCGCAAAATGGAAAAAATGGACTGAAAAATAAGCATAAACCAAATTAACCATAAGGAAATTATATGAAAAACGCACCCGCCGACCAATCTTCAACCAATGCTTCGCTGACGCAATATCACACAACCTCAATTGATGGCGTGGATATTTTTTACCGCGAAGCAGGATCAAAAAATAAACCAACCATTTTATTGCTGCATGGTTTTCCCACCTCGTCGCACATGTATCGCAATTTGATTCCTCAGCTGGCTGAACAGTATCACGTTATCGCGCCCGATTATCCTGGGTTTGGCCATAGCGGAATGCCTGATCGGACTGAGTTTGCCTACAGCTTCGATAAATTTGCCGAGTTGACTGATAAACTGCTCAATCAGCTTAGTATAAAATCTTATGCAATTTATGTGTTTGATTATGGTGCGCCCGTTGGCTTCCGCCTGTTTTATAAAAACCCTGAGCGCATCACCGCCATTATCAGTCAAAACGGGAATGCCTATGATGAAGGCATCGCTGGTTTCTGGGATCCGATTAAAGCCTATTGGCAGACACACGGCGAAGCCGAGCGCGAAGCCATTCGTTGGCTCACCAGTATCACCGCCACGCGCTGGCAATATCATAATGGTGTGCCTGAAAATGCCGCATCACGCATAAGCCCTGATGGCTGGCAGTACGACCAAAGCCTAATGGATCGCACGGGCAATGCCGATATACAGCTCGATATTTTTTATGATTATCGAACCAACCTGCCGTTATACGACAAATGGCAGGAAGCATTCCGCAAACACAGGCCTGCACTCTTAGCTATTTGGGGTAAGAACGATGAAATCTTTGTCGCTCCTGGCGCCGAAGCCTTCAAGCGTGATTTGCCCGATGCGGAGATTCATCTGCTCGATACGGGTCACTTTGCGCTCGAAACACATGGCGACGAAATTGCAGCTCTGATGCTTGATTTCCTTGGCCGCAAAGTGAAATCATGAAACGCACATCATACAAATGGATAGGGTTGGGGGCTGTTCTCCTAATCCTATCCTTAGGAGAAAAAACAATGGCACAAGTCACACAAGGCGTGGAGCATGTCGGGCTGGCGGTTAAAGACGTCAAAACCACCGCTCAATTTTTTACTGATATTTTAGGCTTTACACGTCTAGGTGAAAAGCCTGACTACCCAGCCATTTTTCTTACCGATGGCATAACAAAAATTACGCTCTGGCAAGTCAGCAATCCTGAAACCGCTACGCCATTTAATCGACGTGACAATATCGGGCTGCATCATCTGGCTTTTAAGCTGGAGAATGATGCAGCGTTAGATGCGCTCCACGAGAAACTATTAGCTGTGCCCAATATCACCATCGAATTTGCGCCAGAGCTGCTTGGTAAAGGACCGTCTCGTCATATGATGATGTATGAACCAGGCGGCATTCGAATTGAATTTATCGTTAGAAAATAAAAGGAGTATCCCCATGAACAACTTAGAACCTATTACCGAACATAGTGACGCCTGCAAAGACGCTGCCCATTCCGCTTATGGTGCCAGTGATTATAATTGGCAGGAATTATGCAACGATCCTATTGCCTCGCAAATACCATTGCTGCCGCCTTTCACTGAAGCCACTGCCCGTGCAAAAGTTCAGCGTGCTGAAAGTTTGTGGAACACGCGTGACCCAAAAAAAGTGGCACTTGCCTACACGGAAGATTCCGTTTGGCGCAATCGCCATGAATTTGTTCAAGGGCGCGAGGCGATTATCGCCCTGCTCACACGCAAATGGGAAAAAGAGTTAGATTACAAACTGAAGAAAGAACTGTTTTTATTCTCCGATAATAAAATCGCTGTGCAATTTGAATATGCGTGGCGCGATGCAGGTAATAAAAATTACCGCTCCTATGGCATTGAGCATTGGGAGTTCGCACCAGATGGGCTTATGCAAAAACGCACAGCAAGCATCAATGATGTAAGCCTTGATTAAAATGTTATGATTCATGCAAGATATAAACGCATTTGAGATTTGAACCTGCAAATGCTTTGCATATCAATATCATAATAAATTGCCGTGCGAATAAAGCGTATTTACTAACTTCTAAAATGTGAGGAACTGCACCAGTTTGAAATTCACTGGCTGTAAAATGGCGGAGAGGAGAGGATTCGAACCTCCGGTACGGTTACCCGCACAACGGTTTTCGAGACCGCCGCATTCGACCACTCTGCCACCTCTCCGCACGTTTCGACTCACCCCGAAATGAGTGGCCGAATATATAATACTCGCTCATGCTTCGCTATGGCACCCTGCCACCTCTCCGCACGTTTCGACTCACCCCGAAATGAGTGGCCGAATATATAACAATCGCTCATGCTTCGCTATGGCACCCTGCCATCTCTCCGCATTTTATATATAAATCAGCTGGTTGCTGATCTTCCCTGCTGCCAGTGGTTGCAGCCAGAGAGCAGCCCTTATAAACTGCTCAATTGCAGTTGACAAGTAGTACATGATCATATAGTTTTTGCGTCCTTTTGCCCGTACCTTGGGCATTTGAAGTGAAAAATTATAAAAAGTTCAGGGCGTTAGCACCTGAAGCAAGTTAAGTTAGGATTTGGCCATGTTTGCAGTAATTCGTACTGGCGGTAAGCAGTACAAAGTATCTAGCGGCGATGTGATCGCTGTAGAAAAGCTTGAAGGCAGCGTTGGGGATAAGATAGAAATCGGCGAAGTGCTGATGACCGATTCGAAGATCGGCGCACCGCTTCTGTCCGGCGCTAAAGTGCTGGCTGAGATTGTGGAACAGTTCCGTGATGATAAGGTGATTATCTTCAAGAAACGCCGTCGCCACAACTATCGCCGCAAGAAGGGTCATCGCCAGTACCTGACC
>JAGVKI010000035.1 GCA_020050695.1 Alphaproteobacteria bacterium
CAGCTGGGTGCCGAGAGCCTGCAGGGAAGCGATTGCAGCTACAGACACCAGCGCGGCGATAAGGCCGTATTCAATTGCGGTGGCGCCTTCTTCATCTTTTAAAAAATCTATCATTTTTGGGATCATATTAGTCATGGTAAGTCTCCTCTACTTTTCTTGTTTTTACGCTGAACCCATCAGCTACAATTAATATAACAAACCACCTGATCAAAAACAAGACATAACAGCCAAAATAAGTATATAAAACAGTATGTTTATTGTAAACTTAGTGTAAATTTTTATTTAAAGAGTCATTAATGATATGCGGGTTCTTAATGACAATATTAACTGCTGCTATTGTTATTACAGTGTAATTGTGCCAATTCGCGCTGCGCAGTTAATAATTACGGCAGAATAGCTGGTATTTTAGGCAATTTTTAGCCTAATTACCTGCAAAAAAAGAGGGTGCCCGCTTCAGGAAAATTTCTTTTCCCAATGCTCTACCAGTACATCCAGGCCGCTACGTAAATTATGCAGGAAACTGTTAGCCAGAGCCGATTTTTCCGCACTTAATGTTGGTTTTTTTAGAAAGGAAGGGCATTCATTATAGATACAGACCTGCATGAGCAGGCGCGCATAGCCGTAACCATTAAGTAGAGTGATGGCATCACTGAACTCCTTTTCCCTAAGCGCAGCCCATTCAGGGTCATTGACCTTTGCTTCGATACCACCAAGATGCGTGGGATCAAGTGCTCGCACAGTAGGAGCGCCATAACGAAGCGTATAAAGCCAGCGTAGATGGATAGCGCACCAATGCTGCTCTGTTGTAATAAGGTCGCGTGACAAACACAGGTCAATCGCTTCTGTGGTTTCTCCAGAGATCTTTTTGGCATTCAGTTCCGGGGTGCCATTATCGCGGCCCTGTAATATTTTGCGAGGGCGACCGCGCTTACGCGGGAAGGTAAGAATAGTGGATGAATGCGGGGTGAGTGTATCCATTATTATGCCCTTTCTTCCTGGAGACCAAGCAAATGGTCGTAGCGCATCTGGCGATAGCTGAGTTCCGGTTCCATGAACGCTACCATCGTATCGAGTAATATATCGGCTGTGCTGGCATTGCTGCGCATTACGCAGTGGTAGGCAGCGCATACCAGGTCTTCAGGATAGGATGACAATATATATGTGGCTTTTTGCGAAAGTGACGCTTCAAACTGAAAATGATCCCAGATGCGCAGCACGAGC
The DNA here is from genome assembly GCA_020050695.1 of Alphaproteobacteria bacterium. Taxonomy (GTDB): domain Bacteria; phylum Pseudomonadota; class Alphaproteobacteria; order Rickettsiales; family SXRF01; genus JAGVKI01. The sequence continues at coordinate 1,222 of JAGVKI010000035.1, forward strand.
GAATGCAGCACCTGCGCATCTATGGGCGCAAGCATGGATTTGATCGTGTGCAATACATAGGCAGGCGTTTTGTGTTGTGTTGATTGCATGGTTATACGCACTCCTTTTCGGAAATATAAATGGATGGGAATTGATTGTTTTCTTTTTCAAGCTGGCGCTGGCGATATTCACGCCGTTCGTGATAGCGCTTTCCCTTGCCGGGTTCGGCGCGCCATGGAACCGGATTGGCGATGGCCCGCTTTGCTTTTTTTCGTACATAGTCGGGATCAAATCCGGCAAGAAGGCACACAGTGGTAAAGTCATTACTGTTGCCGGTCAGCCAGTGAATAGCCTCCTGTTTATGGTAGCTGGAGTCTGTGGTGCGTGCTTTGCTGAGCGCGTCCATCAGGGCCTGTGTAATTACAGCGGCCCACATAGCAGACTCGCCCCGTACTGGGTTTGTGCAGCTATCAAATGGCCAACTGTTTTTTAACGTACACCCGGTATTCTTCTTCTTTTTACGTGTACCGATCATATTTACCTCCCGTGTATCTGGAAATATCTACCCCTGATTAGGATATATCCCAATTTAAGGCAATAAGTTTTTGTTTATATTTAATTATAATTTCTGATAAATCCTATATCTCACAGGGTTAGCTGGATGGCTTACCCCGATTATCCAGGCGTTATTAGGCCTAGCTTAGGTATTAATCAGTGTCCGGGAAGGGAGTAGTTGGAAAATAAAATTAGGCCGCGCACTTTACAGTTTCACGCTTTACATGTGGAGAGTGCAATCCACTAGAGACCTGATGGTGCTCTTCTACTTCTGCAGGGCTAAGCAGCATGCGCATGCCTGAAAAAATATGTTCCTTATCACAGTCGGGAATAACAAAAATTTCCTGCTCTTTGCGTTTAACACGGCGCTGCAATCGCGTATGGCCGTGATCTTCAAATTCATCCTTGTGAAAGCCGTGCAGGCTGTCGTGTTTACGCGCCTCTTTTTCATCGGCATCAAGATATAATTTATCGTGCAGATTATCGCCGAATTGATCATCGATTAAATTGCCATCAAGAGAACAGGCCAGTTCTATATCTTCAAGTTCACCTGCGGTATACCATTCAAGGGGCATGCCTAGAGCGCGCAGCTGTTCTGCGGTTGAGCGCGACAAGCTTACACCATTAACGGTGATTGCCATGCCAAGGCGCCGTGTGGGTTCATCAGTAAAGGCTTGAAGCCTGTCGGTTGCGCAGCCGCTTAGGAGATTGTCATCATCGTCGCCATCAAAATTTTGTGCGCGGTTTTGTCCAAAATCTCCTGATGCAAGAAAATCTTTGCTGAGTCTTGCCAGTGTCGCTTCGTAAGCGGGGCCACGTTCCTGATATGTATGGGTCATAGCCATGCAGGTGCCTCGCTGAAGCGTAGTATGATTTGGTGTGTCCGTAGGGGAGGACTAAAACCCATGGCAGTCGATGTGATACTCATGCTGAGCGCTCATTCTAGCCATTGCCCCAGATGCATACGTCGCGAGGGTTAAGTCCCGCCAGTTTGCTGCCAAGCTTTGCCAGTTCATCCATGACCTGTTTGTTCAGGCTGCTGCCTTCCTCATTCTTATTAACAAGGCGGGCTTCTTTATGCTGCGGAATACCACGACCGAAGGCAGGGCTTAATGCGCCGAGCATGTCGCCATAGTTACCGAGATCTTCGCAAATACCGTACATCGTGGTCATAATCCTGTTCCTTTGGTCTGTTCCCTTGTCAGATATTTTCTGGTGGGATGTTTTGTGCTGTTAGATTCAGAATACCAAAGCTAGCGGGCAAACGGTGTGAAGCGTCCGTGAAAGGCCTTGTGACACAGGGGTTAAGCGAATTGTGACGGGAATATGACAGGATCGGGTAGCTTTTGTGACAGTGACGTTTTACCCTTCCTGGACAATGGATTAGGCCATATTCTGATCGGTTCTTAGATGAACATTAGAAAGGCAAAAACCCCTATGGCACCCCCCAAAAATGGCAGGAAAAAAACATCTAAAGATGCGTTGTCACAATTGCTGCCGGACGAAATATTACAGGTTCGGGCGACGGCTATTAAGTTGTTGGAAAAAATAAATAAAGAAATAGATTTACCTGAGGAGATGCGCCAGTCAGAGCGGTTTTTCGGTGCTAAGGCATCGCTGGTGGATACACTTGTGACCCTTGCCGACTTGCTCCTGCGCCTTGCACCGCCAGCAGCCCAGCCTGCCACTACGGAACATATGAATGCTGCTTTAAACGAAAAAGATATGGCGGTGGTAAAGGCATTTCTTGCCAGAAGCCATAAGACACCTACGGCAACAACGTAAGGCAGCCATATGTATTGGTATGATGATTTACTCAAGCATGACTTCGCCAGCTTTATTGGAAAGACGTTAGCCACCTGCGATCCGGGGGCAGAGTACCTGCCTAACTGGCATATCGACCTGATTGCCGAATATCTCGAGGCGGTGCGTGCAACAGATATTACCCGCCTTATAATAAATATGCCGCCACGATC
>JAGVKI010000314.1 GCA_020050695.1 Alphaproteobacteria bacterium
AAACAGCGCGTAATGCTGGAATACGAAGCCGACATTGCGTTCTTTAACATGCTTTTCCGATGCCTCAACGCCGTCGATCAGCACCTGGCCTTTATCCGCAAATTCAAGGCCTGCGATAATGCGCAGCAGCGTGGTTTTACCGGAACCCGACGGCCCAAGCAGCGCCACCAGTTCACCGCTTTTCACCTGCAGGCTGACATCGTTCAGCGCATTGAAATCCTTAAAGGACTTAGACAGGTTGCGTACTTCAATCCCCATGGATTTGTTACCCTTACTTAGCTTTCAGTTCATGTGCGAATTTAAATTCAATCAGGCTCTTAAGCAAGAGCGTCACCACCGCAAGGATGGTCAGTATCGAGGCCACCGCAAAAGCAGCCACAAAATTATACTCGTTATAGAGGATTTCCACATGCAGTGGAATGGTATTGGTCTGGCCGCGAATATGGCCGGAAACCACCGATACCGCGCCGAATTCGCCCATAGCGCGGGCATTACACAGCAGCACGCCATACAGCAGGCCCCATTTGATATTGGGCAGCGTCACGCTCATAAACGTGCGAAGCCCGCCTGCCCCGAGCATGATAGCCGCTTCCTCTTCCTCGGTGCCCTGTTCTTCCATCAGCGGAATCAGTTCACGCGCTACAAACGGGAAGGTTACGAACACGGTGGCAATCACCAGCCCCGGCACGGCAAACACCACCTGCATATCGTTATCCGATAACCACTGGCCAAACACGTTGCCTGCGCCAAACAGCAGCACGTAAATAAGGCCTGAAATCACCGGTGAAACGGAAAATGGCAGGTCAATAAAGGTCAGCAGCAGGCGTTTGCCCTTGAATTCAAATTTGGCAATCGCCCATGACGCGGCAACGCCAAACAGCACGTTAAACGGCACGGCAATCATGGCAACGAACAAGGTCAGCTTGATGGCCGAAAGGGCATAGGGTTGCACCAGGGCGTTCACATAGGCCGCCCAGCCATGGCGGAACGCTTCCACAAACACGACAACCATCGGCAACATCACCAGAATGCCCATAAATAGCAGCGCCGTGGTAAGCAGCAGCGCACGAATCAGGAAGGGTTCGGTAATCGGGGATGTATGGCGGCTCATGCTATCCCCTCGTCTTTAGAGAGCGTGTGCCAGTCCAGGCCTGCAGCACGTTGATGACCAAAAGCATGAAAAACGATGCCACCAGCATGACGCAGGCAATCGCCGTTGCGCCTGCATAGTCATACTGTTCCAGCTTGGTGACAATCACCAGCGGTACGATTTCAGAGAGTTTTGGGATATTGCCCGCAATAAAAATCACCGAACCATATTCGCCCAGACCACGCGCAAACGACATGGCAAAGCCCGTCAGCAGCGCCGGCAGGATGCTGGGGAAAATCACCTGCCAGAAGGTCTGCCAGCGTGTGGCGCCAAGGCTTAAGGCTGCCTCTTCGAGTTCCTTATCGATGTCCTGTAAAATCGGCTCTACCGTGCGCACAACGAAGGGAAGCCCTACGAAAATAAGCGCAATCAGAATACCCAGCGGGGTAAATGCCACCTTGATGCCAAGCGGTTCTAAATACTGGCCAATCCAGCCCGCAGGCGCATATAGCGCGGTAAGCGCAATACCGGCAACCGCCGTGGGTAGCGCAAAAGGCAAATCCACCATGGCGTCGATGATCTTTTTCATCGGAAAACGATAGCGCACCAGTACCCACGCCACAATCAGCCCAAAAAAGCAATTCACCAGTGCCGCCAGAAAGGACAGGCCAAAACTGATTTTATAGGCATGCACTACCCGCTCACTGGCCACCGCATCCCAGAACTGGCCAAGGGTCATCCCCCAGGTGGTGATAAACAGGCCCGACAGCGGAATCAGCACGATCACCATCAGGTAGGCCAGCGTAAAGCCGAGCGTAAGCCTGAAGCCAGGAATGATGCTGGGGCGCCTGAGCGAGTGCAGGTAGGTGGTTAAGCGTGATGCCATGGAACATGTAACTAAGGTTTAAGCCTGTTCCGTATAACATTAATTGCCGAAAAAATAACGCTAAAAATGCCTGGCTGTCTATTGACCCGGCAGCTAGGCGGCGGCAATATCATCTATATGAAAATTAACGCTTTTTTTGCCATTCCACTCATTAATGCGCAGCTGCCCTGCCACATGGATAGGTTTTCCCTGCGCCAAAAGCAGGGCGTCGCCCAGCGGGCCGCCCATGGCGCGGAAGGCAATCCCGGCCAGGCGGTTATTGCTGACCCGGCAGGCCAGCATCACGCGCACATGCTGTTCGCCTACCACCGAGGCATTGACCACCGTGACATTCTGTACGACTACGCGGATATTGGGATTGCCCTGGCCAAACGGGCCAAGTTTTTCGATCTGGCCCACAAGATCAGCGCTCGCACCGGAAATACCCAGCATTACATCCACAAACAGGCGCTTTTGCACCGAACTGTCCTTGACCTGCATCTGCACACGCTGTGATAGAAACTCGGTCAGCGCCGGGATTTTATCTTCTTCGGCCGTAAAACCTGCCGCCATGGCATGACCGCCGCCTGCTACCAGCAGGCCCGCTTCACGCGCTGCGATCACCGATGCGCCAAAATCAAAGCCAGGCACCGAACGTGCAGACGCCTTACCTAACCGTGTATTATTTGGGCCACCATCAATCCCGATCACCGCAACCGGCTTAAAGAAGCGTTCTTTGAGCCTGCCTGCCACAATGCCTATCACACCCGGATGCCAGCCCTGCCCGCTTACGACCAATATGGGGCTTTCCGGCGGCATGCGCTCGGCCTGCAAGGTCGCCTCTTCCAGTACGTTGGCTTCGATGGTTTTGCGCTCGCTGTTATACTGGTCGAGTTCACGCGCCAGCTGCGCCGCCTGCATGGGATCGTCGCAGGTAAGCAACCTTACACCCAGATCCGATTTACCCACGCGCCCACCGGCATTAATGCGTGGCCCCAGCACAAACCCGGCATGGTATACACCGGGTTTCTCGTCAATCCCCGTCATGTCGAATACGGCGTTCATACCGGCATTGCCGCGCCCGGCCATGACTTTCAGCCCCTGGGCGACCAGCGCGCGGTTTACGCCCACCAGCGGCACTACGTCACACACGGTGCCAAGCGCCACAATATCCAGCCACTGGCGCAAATCCGGCTCACGTTTGCCGCCATACCAGCCACGCTCGCGCAGCAGGCGGTTTACCGCAACCGCCAGCAGGAACGCAACACCCACAGCCGCTAAATGCCCATGCGGCGAGGTTTCATCCAGGCGGTTCGGATTGACAATGGCAATGGCCTTAGGCCTACGCGCTTCACCCTGATGGTGGTCGATGACAATCACATCCAGCCCTGCGTTATGCGCTTCTTCAAGCGGCTCAAACGAAAGCGTGCCGCAATCCACCGTAATCACCAGCGCCGCACCGCGTTTTTTAAGTTCCAGCATCGCTGCGCTGTTCGGGCCGTAGCCTTCTTTCATGCGGTCAGGAATATAGACAATCGGCTCCGATCCCAGCGCGCGGAAAAACCGCATCAGCAGCGCCGAAGACGTTGCCCCGTCCACATCGTAATCACCAAAAATGGCAATGCGCTCACCCGCCATAATAGCAGCGGCCACGCGCTCTGCTGCCACATCCATATCCAGCAGGTGCGATGGGTCGGGCATGGCATTTTTAAGGCTGGGGTTTAGAAAATCATCCACGTCTTCAAGCGCAATCCCACGCGCAACAATGATACGTGCCAGCAGTTCGGGAAGCCGGTATTTTTGCACCAGCGCCAGCACCTGCCGCTCATCGGCATCACGTGTAATCCACGCCCTGCCGGTAAGCGAGGTTATGACCGTATCAGCAGTAACATTAGTAGTTGCATCAGACATGGGCAGCGTTACAAATCAACCAAATGAAAGGAAATAGTATGAGCCGTCAGCGAAGCCCTGCTACCGACTATATCCGCAGCCTCTACGCCGCGCAAGACACCTTACTGGCCGATATTGATAACATGCTGAAATCGCAAAATATCGCTATGCATGTAGGCGCTGAAGAGGGCAAGCTGCTGCAGGTGCTGGCAGCCATGCATGGGGTGAAAACCATTGTGGAAGTCGGCACCCTGGCAGGTTATTCCACCATCTGGATGGCGCGCGGCCTGCCCGGTGATGAATATGGGGGCGGGCATATCTACACCCTGAACAAAGACCCGCGCCATATCGCCATGGCCAAGGAGTCTTTTGCAAAATCAGATGTAGCCGAGCGCATCACCATGCTCGAGGGCGACGCCAAGGATTCACTGGAAAAACTGGCGCAGGACAAGGCGTTCAAAGCAAAGCCGCTGGACATGGTCTTTATTGATGCCGATAAGATTTCCTATAATATCTACCTCGACTGGGCAGAGCAGCATGTGCGAAAAGGCGGGCTGATCATTGCCGATAACACCTTCCTGTTTGGCAGCGTATGGCTTGAGTCACCGCCCGAAGGCGTCGCACCCACCACATGGAACGCCATGCGCCGCTTTAATGAAAGGCTGGCAGACCAAAGCCGCTACCAGTCGGTCATCATACCGACGGCAGAGGGCCTCAGTGTCGCGATTAAATTATTCTAAACGGTGTCGCCTTCGAGAACGTCCAGAATCTGCTCCATCTCGGTGACGACATGGAAATAGGTGGCCGTTTCGGTTTTGGCGAACTTGTTTTCGATGATGCTGTGCATCAGCGCAATCAACGGATCCCAGTAATTCTGGTAATTGAAAATCACGATTGGCTTATCATGCAGCAGCAGCTGTTTCCAGGTGAGGATTTCGAACATCTCATCCATGGTGCCAAAACCGCCCGGGAATACGATAAACGCATCGGAGCGCTCAAACATGCACTGCTTGCGTTCATGCATCGTGTTTACGATGATGATTTCGGTGAGCGACTGGTGCTCGTTTTCGATATTGCGAAGCGATACCGGGAATACACCGGTTACATGGCCTTGCGCTTTCATGGTCGAGTTGGCAATCGCACCCATTACGCCACAATCACCACCGCCATAAACGAGGGTGATTTTGCGGTCGGCGAGCAATTTGCCAAATTCGGCGCCGACATCTAGGAATTTCTTATCTACTGCATTGGACGCGCCGCAAAAGACGCAAAGGGACTTCGGGGAAGGATTATTGGTCATGAGTTCCTGCTATAGTTTGACATCATACTGTCTTGTGGTTCATTTTTCATTCTGATACTTACCCTTTCAGTATGACTAATAAATGGTTACTTTTTTATGAAAAACCCTCAAACTATTGTAATTACGGGTGCAAGTAGCGGTCTTGGCGCTGCCCTGGCTAAACATTACGCAGCCCCCGGCATTACCTTGTATTTACTGGGGCGCAGCGCCTCCCGGCTTGAAGAAGTGGCCGAATTCTGCCGCTTACGCCAGGCCGTTGCCTATAGCCATATCGCCGATGTGGCCGACCAGGCCGGGATGGAAAAACTCCTGCTATCGATCGATAGCAAAAGCCCGGTTGACCTTATTATCGCCAATGCCGGTATTTCTGCTGGCACCGGCGGTGGCGGCGAATCAGCACAGCAGGTACATCGGATATTTGCTACCAATATTGACGGGGTAATGAACAGTATCCAGCCGTTGATTCCGGCCATGAGCGCGCGCAAAACCGGGCAGATAGCGATTATTTCCTCACTGGCAGGCATCCGCGCCCTGCCCAGTTCCCCCGCCTACAGCGCCAGCAAGGCCTGCGTGCGCTATTATGGCGATGCACTGCGCGGCAGTCTGCGCACGCATGGAATACAGGTAAGTGTGGTATGCCCGGGCTATGTGCGCACCCCCATGACCGATGTAAATAATTTCCCCATGCCCTTTATCATGAGCGCACAAAAAGCGGCGCAGATTATCGCACGCGGCCTTGCCCGAAAACGTCCGCGCATTGCATTTCCGCTCGCGCTTTACATTCCGCTATGGCTGCTTTCCTGCCTGCCGGTATGCGTTACCGACGCGTTCTTTGCGCGGCTTCCTGCAAAGCCTTCGGTTGCTGCGCAGTCGCAGTAAAACACTATTCGGAAATAAGCAGCGGCAGTCCCATTACCCTGCCCAGTTCGCCCAGCACATGCTGGCAGCAATGAAACAGGTCGGGATTACCAATATCGGTAGGGTGCAGCTGCTCGGGATAAAAGCTTTCAATAATGTCGGTCAGGCTACCCAGCAGCGCGTCAGTCGCCAGCACATTCACGCTCGATGCCATGGCGGCAATCTGCGTTTCATTCATCGCCGCGCGCAGGCGCAGGCAGGCAGGGCCACCGCCGTTACGCATACTCTGGCGCAAATCGGCCAGATGCACTTCATCAATCGGGTTATCGGGCGATGCGCAGAGCCGCTCCATCACATCAAGCGCCTTGCCGTCGTATTTTTCTTTCACCTCGATGGGAGCGATGAGTGACATGCCGCCGTCAGGCCGTGTGACAATCTGGCTGTTGAAAAAATAGGTATGCACCGCCTCTTCGACGCTTAATTCACGCTCGCTGATCACCAGGCTGCAAAGTGCTTTACCCGGATGCAGCGCGCTATACGCTTCTTCGATGGTTTCGATGCTGTCGCGCCCCCTGTCATAGGCTTCTTCATGGGCAAGCAAGACATTGCCATTGCTGACGCCAATCACATCGTTATGAAATACGCCCTGCTTGATCACCGCCGGATTCTGGCGAATAAAACACGCCTGCTCATCGGAAATATGATGCAGGTTTTTTACTGCGCGCGATGCGGATAATGTCTGGCGCGCCGACTCGGGATCAAGCGCCCTGCCGTCAGCGCCGTATACAAATACATGCAGCCCCTTATCGCTGTGGGTAGGCGAAAGGCGCATATGGTTTGCTGCCCCCTCGTCGCGCTGGCCAGCAGCGGCAGATAGCGGCAAATGCACCATGCTGCCTGGCACATCCGCAAAAATGCTCCTCAGTACACGATACGTGTCCTCCGCCTCAATGCGGCGGTGCAGGTTGGTAAATAAATTAGCCACCGTCAGGTGCAGCTTGCCATCGCCGCTATCTATGGTTGGGGTCACGGTTGCGGCATTGGCCACCCACATGGCAGACGATGAGGATGCGCTTTCAAGCAGCGCGGGCGCCTCACGCGATGCCTGGAGTATCACCGATTCGTTGTTGCCGGAAAAATGCTTGCGAAGCAGCCCAAGGTTCGGACGCAGCTGCGGCGGCAGGATGGCCGCGCGTATGCCCAGCGAGTTCAGCAGCCGCGCAAGGTCAAGCCCTTGCAAAGCCGCCTGCCTTGGGTTAGAAATACTGCCGCGGTTAAGCGTCGATGCCACATTATCCGAAGACAAGCCGCTATAATGATGTGTAGGCCCTGGCAGGCCCACAAAAACGACTTCTTGAATAGATGATGAAGCGACAGGTGACATGACGACTATAGGGCAGCTTTTACGCGATCTTTTCAACCAGGATTTTACATCGCTTTCCGATAGCGATGCGTTTCATAGCGCTTTTTTTAAGAAAACACTTACCATCCAGAATCTTAAAAAAATATTCGATGTCGTGTCGCAAAGCAGCATAACCGTGGCGGGCAAAACCATCCCGGCAGCCATTCTTATTCCCTGCGGTAAAGACATGCCTACAGGCGAAATGCCTTTCCAGATACTGGCGCAAACCCATGGCAACGAACCCGCTGGCCTTGCCGGTATTGCGCTGGCCATGGCACTGTCTGAAGCAGGATTGCTGAGGCGCGACATTATCGGCCTGATCGGCAATCCGCTCGCAAGCAGCCAGTATTTTGACGCCTATCTTAAAGACCCGCATGCCCGCCAGGAAACGCGCGACGCTTATCGCTGCGGGCTGGACGCAGAAGGTAATTTATTACCTGACATGAACCGTATTCCGACTGATTTCATGAGCCGCACTGCCGACACGCACCACTTAAAACGCGCGCAGGAAATCTACCATGCCTCGCTGCATGTGTGCGGCATTGCCGACATCCATACGGCGCGCGGGAACATGGTCTGCTTTACCGATCATAAATATGACGGCGAACTCAAATACAGCCCCATCCGCAGCCTGCTGACCGGGCTAGCAGGCGCGATTGCCGCCTATAGTTCAGGCACCAGCAATGTGCAGACATGGAAATCCATCCTCGCCAACCTGCCGAATCTGAAAAGCCATACCGG
>JAGVKI010000071.1 GCA_020050695.1 Alphaproteobacteria bacterium
GTTCAGTGAGAGCATTCCTATCACCGGCGTTGGTAAAATAGCCCTTATAGAAGCCTACCGCCGCAACCAGATGGCCTCTACAGATAAGATGATGTATCTCGTGCGCGATGCATGGCGTAACGGTGATTTCGATGAAGAACAGGAACTGAATCTTCAATCCATGTACGGCAAATGGCTTACCCAGGATGATTATATAGGCCGTATCGATCGCCTGCTCTGGGAAGATAAAACAAAGCCCGCCAAGCGTATCATTAGCAAAGTGCCCAGCGCGCAGCAGAAACTTTTCCTGGCGCGCATTTCATTGATTGAAGATAATAAAACCTCAGTCACGCGGGTCAACAACCTTCCTTCATCACTGGCCAAAGACCCGGGGCTTATCTATGACCGCATGCAGTACCGCCTGCGCCATGACGATACGCACGGAGTGCGCGAAATGCTGCTTATGGCACCTGAGCATGTCCCCTACCCTGAGAAATGGTGGCGCGCACGTGAGTACCAGGTGCATAAGGCCATCATGGAAAATGATTACGGCATGGCAAAACGACTGCTGGCTAATCACGGCCAGGTAGCCGGCGCTGCGCTGGCCGATGCAACATGGCTTAAAGGCTGGATACTTTGCGAGTTCATGAAGCAGCCTAAAGAGGCCTATCACATTTTCTACGACATGTACGAAATGGTGAATTATCCGGTTAGCAAGGCACGCGCCGCCTACTGGGCTGCCCGCGCCGCTGAAAAAGCCGGTGACAAAGACGCTGCCAACAACTGGTATAATACCGCCAGCGTCTATCCTACTACGTTTTACGGGCAGCTTGCCGCCTACAAACATAATGGCAACGCACCCCTTCGTATTCCAGCCCCTCCTGTTGTCAGCGGCGAAGAGCGCGCGAAATTTGAAAACAGCAGCCTTGCAAAAGCCATCAAGCTATCCATTGAAGTGGGTGAACTGGATATGGCCAGTCGCCTGATGACGGCAGTTACAGAGCACAGCGACAGCCCGGCACGCACACGCATGGCCACAGAAATAGGACGGCAGATGGGCCAGCCTTACCTTGCTGTACGCGCCGCCAAGAAAGCCCTGCAGAAGAATGTAGTGTTGATCGAAGCGGGCTACCCTACCGTAAAAACGCCTGATCATAACGATCTTGAGCGTCCGTTGGCGCTGGCTATTATACGCCAGGAAAGCGAATATGACCCGCGTGCCCGCAGTCCGGCAGGTGCCATGGGGCTGATGCAGCTTATGCCACGCACCGCCAAGGAAGTGGCCAAAAAGAACGATATTGCCTTCAAGTCACCCGACAGGTTGTATGAAGCACAGTATAACATTACCCTCGGCAGCGCATACCTCGCCCGCATGATCAGCAGCTATGACGGCTCATACGTCATGGCCATTGCCGCATACAATGCCGGTCCGGGCAATGTGCGCAACTGGTCAAACCAGTTCGGCACCCCCGGCAACAACATAGACAACGCCGTCAACTGGATTGAAAAAATCCCGTATGTGGAAACCCGCAATTATGTGCAGCGCGTGATGGAAAACCTGCAGGTATACCGCCACCTGGCCTCTGAAAAAGGCACTCCGAATTTAAAACTGGGTGAAGATTTGATGCGCTAGGAAACTAGCGGCAGTTGAACAGGTCATCATCCATACAGCCAACTACGGTTGGCTGGCGATAGGACGAGTCGTTTTCGCGTGAGCGCTGGCGTTCATACACCCGGGTATAATCGATCGAATCCCACTCGCTCCTGCGGCTGTTCTGGGAACAGGCGGCAAGACCTATGGCAATGGATAGGATAATACAGTACCGAAATGTCATAGCGCTCCTTTGGGGTTACTCTAGTCAGCAAATATTAAGCTTAACTTAATAAATAGCGTATTATTACGCCTGTTACATACGTTAAATCCGCATCGCTCCTTTATAAAACCTGCATTATAGCAGGCAAGGCACCTTACTCATGCAGGTTGAGTGGGTTTTCAACCCTTTATTTACTAATCCCTGCCATAGTAGCCCAGTTCAAATAATTCAATTACAAGGAGTTTGTATGGCCGCTACAGAAAAGAAAAACGCAGCCCCCGCTTTAACACCCGCGACCTTCTCCGTTGCAGGTACTACTGTGGAGTTCCCAGTATATCAGGGAACAGAAGGCCCAAATGTAGTCGACATCAGCAAGCTTTACAGCGATACCGGCCACTTCACATTTGACCCCGGCTTTATGTCCACCGCGTCCTGCGAATCCAAAATCACCTATATTGATGGTGATAAGGGCATTTTACGCTACCGCGGCTACGACATCGACACCTTAGCAGATAACTGCGATTTCCTGGAAGTGTCATATTTGCTTTTAAACGGCGAACTTCCAAATAAAAAAGAAAAGGAAGCATTCGACCGCAAAATGACCCTGCACACCATGGTGCATGAGCAGTTGCACTTCCTGTATCGCGGCTTCCCGCGCGCTTCGCATCCTATGGCTGTTATGGCCGGTGCAGCAGCCTCGCTGGCAGCGTTCTACCATGATTCGCTGGATGTAAACGATCCTGAGCAGCGTGAACTTTCGGCGTACCGCCTTATTGCCAAGATGCCTACCCTGGCAGCCATGGCGTATAAATATTCTATCGGCCAGCCGTTCATCTACCCGCAGAACGAAATGGGCTTTGCTGAAAACTTCATGCATATGATGTTTGCAACGCCGTGTGAAAAATACACCGTGAACCCTGTGCTTGCGCGCGCTATGGATCGCATCCTGACGCTGCATGCTGATCACGAACAGAACGCTTCCACCTCAACCGTGCGTATGGCTGGCTCCTCTGGTGCCAATCCGTTTGCCTGCATGAGCGCTGGTATCGCATCGCTGTGGGGCCCTGCTCACGGGGGCGCAAATGAAGCAGTCATCAACATGCTTGAAGAAATCGGTGATGTGAAAAACATTCCTGAGTTCATCAAGAAAGTAAAAGACAAGCAGTCCGGCGTAAAGCTGATGGGCTTTGGCCACCGCGTGTACAAAAACTACGACCCGCGCGCTAAAGTACTGCGCAAAACACTTGAAGAAGTACTCGGTGAACTGGGCAAGATTGATGAGCCATTGCTCAAAATCGCTATCGAACTGGAACGCATTGCGCTGTCCGATGAGTATTTCATTGAGCGTAAACTCTACCCGAACGTAGATTTCTACTCGGGCATTATTTACCGCGCTATGGGTATCCCGTCCAAGCTGTTTACCGTGCTGTTCGCTGTAGCCCGCACCTCGGGCTGGATTGCTCAGTGGAAAGAAATGATGGACGATCCAAAGAACAAGATTGCCCGCCCACGCCAGCTTTATACCGGCGAAAAGCAGCGTGATTTCATACCCTTAGGCAAGCGCTAATAATGGAGGGATTTATCCCTTCATTATAATCAGATGCGAATTGTTTAGGAATGTGATATAGTTAGTTCACTATTGAATTAGCTAAGGGAGCGTCTATGCAAGATCAGTCCGGTAAATGTTGTTCAAAAAGCTGCAATAGCATGATGTGGTGGGCAACGCTTATTGTTGCCGTGCTGGCCGTTCCTTCGTTTGGCTTTATTATAGCCACCATGATCCCTATTAAAGGGATTGGCGAAATCGCCGTGTTCATGGTCGCGTGCTGGTTCTGCACGTTCCTGGGCATGAAACTGATGCATATGCCAAACATGCGTCAAAAAGTAGGCAGCAATAAAGAATAAGCCTCACTCTTTACCGTATACATGACATCATCTCCTAAGCAGGAGCCATTTTTGCTGGGTAAATTTCATACAAAAAAACCCACCTCGCTTGGTGGGCAGCGATGGAAATACGCAGTGAATACCTGCTCTAACTCTTAGGAAATAAGCTGCAACAGCTTCGGTGATAGCTGCGTGGTCTGCGCGGCAATGGCGTTGCTTGCATTTTGCTGCAAGTCAGCTGCCAATGGGTCACTGTCACGGATAGCCGAATCAGCCGCCAGCTGGTTAGCCACCACCGTATCAATATTGGCAGATGCATAATCAAGCGCCGACTGGAATATGCCAATATCTTCACTGGTGCTCGAAAGCGTTGCCAGTGCAGTTGCAATCTGGGTAAGCGCCTGGCCTGCATTTTCCTTTGAACTTATATCCAGCTGGCCGCCTGCAAAAAGTTTGCTTACGGTCAGGTTACCAATCGACAGGTCACCGGTGCCTACACTGCCCTCGCCGCCAACCACCGTTTCCAGTGAAAGCGCGCCAGAACCGCTAAGAGAACCGTCGAGCAATGCCCGGCCATTGAAATTGCTGCTAAGCGCCAGCTGATTGATCTGCTGTGCGATCTGCTGGAACTGCGTATTAAGAGAAGCACGCTGCTCAGTGCTGACATTATCGGCCTGCGCCTGCTGCGCAAGTGACTGAAGCTGGCTTACGGCATCCTGAATATCGGATACATCAGCCTGCGCCACCTGGGAAAGGCTTGAAGCCTGTGCGATATTTGCTGAAATCTGGCGAATGTCTGCTGTCTGTGCCTGCAGCTTTGCTGCTGTGCTAAGACCGACGATACTGGCGCTAGACGGAAACAGTCCAGGCAAACCTACCAGCCGCGCAATTGCGGCCTGAAGTCTTGCATTTGAATTTTGGACGGGTTGCCCCCCTGAAACGCCAAGCGATGATATGCTTGTCATGACTTCCTCCTGAATGTACCCGAAATATTCCCGGGTCGAGCACTACATGGCTCCATGCACGGTTTTATTATTAACTAATTATACGCCTGATTTCACTATCAATCAATAGCTTCCTCAATATCCAATAGATTTTTAGCAAAATCCTTTGCATTAAAATAGCTTATGTCTTCAATGGCTTCGCCGATTCCTATGTAATGGATGGGTATTTTGGCCTGTTTGGCCAGAGCTACAACAATACCACCTTTAGCTGTACCGTCGAGCTTGGTCACGATAATACCCGATACCTGTGCAATATCGCGGAAAGCCTGGACCTGGCTAAGGGCGTTCTGCCCGGTGGTGG
>JAGVKI010000265.1 GCA_020050695.1 Alphaproteobacteria bacterium
AGAAGGGCTTGATCATTTCATTCATGCGGAATGACGGAGGGGCATCCACGGTCAGGTAAAGATCACTGGCATTGATATCGATAAATTGCTGCATCAGCTGGTTGATATCAATGGTCATATGTCCTGCCTAAAATCCTTCGTTCATGGCTGCATTGGCCGTAGCGCTGCGGGCACGCTCGGTGAAATCATCTTTATCTTCGCGGGTGCTGGTCGCCAGTGCAGCGCGTGCCACCTGGTCGGTGATAATGCCATCATCGAGCAACTGCATAATACTGTCATGCATGGTCACCATGCCCAGTTTGCTGCCTACCTGGATGAGCGAGTGCAGCTGCGGTACTTTGCCTTCGCGGATCAGGTTGCGCACGGCTGGCGTTCCCAGCATGATTTCGTAAGCGGCAACGCGTTTTCCGTCTTTGCTCTTAAGCAATGACTGGGTGATAACCGCTTCCAGCGACACCGAAAGCATCGCGCGGATCATTTCCTTATCATCGCTGGGGAACACGTCGATAATACGGTCGATGGTTTTAGGTGCAGAATTGGTGTGCAGCGTTGCCATCACCAGATGGCCGGTTTCCGCTGCTGTCAGCGCCAGTTGCATGGTTTCAATATCGCGCAATTCGCCCACCAGTATGACATCCGGGTCTTCGCGCAGCGCGCTTTTAAGGGCGCGGGCAAAGCTGCGTGTGCTGCTGCCTACTTCGCGCTGGTTGATAAGGCATTTGCCGGAATTATGGATGAATTCCACCGGGTCTTCGATGGTGATGATATGCTTGCTGGTGTTGGTGTTGATATACTCCACCATAGCGGCCAGCGTGGTCGATTTACCCATGCCGGTTGGGCCGGTTACCAGAATCAGGCCCTTATTCATCATGCATAGTTTTTTGAGCAGGTCGGGTGATTTGAGTTCTTCAAAGGTTTTGATATGGCTTGGGATATGGCGCAGCACGGCGGCGGGCCCCCTGAGCGTATTGAAGGCATTGACGCGGAAACGCATGTTTTCGCCAAACGAAATAGCAAAATCCAGTTCCAGGTCGCGTTCATAATCAGAGCGCTGCTGCTGCGTCATGATGGAAAAAAGCATCTGCTTGATTTCATCAGAGGTCAGCGCATCGGTTTTATAGGGAATCATTTCACCGTTAATGCGCAGAATAGGAGGGTTCTGCGTAGAAATATGCAGGTCGGACGCATTGTTCTTGCGTGTGAAAATGAGCAGATCGGTTATTTCCATTGCGGGTGCTTCCTTGTTGAACCTAGATGTGGCTACCGGCTTATGGCTTGGCGGAACTTATAAAAATCAGCCTTTGTTGAATCTGCTGGATGTTACCCGGAACCGATTCACCGCGCTGGTATGCCTGCAGAATCTGCTGGTAGAGTTTGCCGGCTTCATCATATTTCTGCTGCTTATCAAGCATGATGGCGAGGTTATAGCGGTACACCAGGTTTTCCGGTGATAAGTCGACAGCGCGGAACATCTTTTCGCTCGCCTTGTCCATATCACCCATTTTCTGGTAGATGATCGCCATCTGCGCAGGAATAGGGCTGAATTTCGGATCACGTTTTTCAAGGCGGCCAAGCTGCTCAAGGGCTGCTTCAGGCGCTTCGTCAGCCATCAGTACCAGGAAGTTGTTCAGTGCGTCACGGTTGTTTGGATCGATAGACAGCAAGGTGGAATATAGCTGGCGTGCGGCATCAATCTGGCCAGCGCGGTGGTACAGCGTGCCAAGGCCGAATAATGCGCCTTTGTTTTTCGGATCATTCTGCAGAATACCTTTATATATAGTCATGGCACCCTGGGTATTGCCTGCCGTAACTGCGTTATAGGCCTTTTCCAGCTCGTAATTCATGTCCATCTTGGGCGAATTGACTTCGATTTTAATGCCCATTTCTTCATGCTTTACGCTGTTTGAAGACACGTTGCCAGATGGAGTTTCAGGCGTTTTTGCGTGATTAACCGAGATAGGCGTGTTGTCTTTCTTTGCCGGGGTATCGAGGTTGGAAGGAATTTTATTTAATACCGACTTGCTGGCCGGGGAAAGTTCGCGCCTTGGCTCATTTGTTTCGGCTACAGGCGCCGTAATTTTAGGCTTTGGAACAAGTTTATCTGCCTGGCTGGGAACTACAGGCGGCGGTACGTCAGGAAGCTGTATCAGCGGCCCGCCATCAGAGGTGTTGCCACTGGCAGGGCTCATGGCAGCCAGGCGCATCTCGCGCTCTGTAAGTTCTGGCTGGAAATTCTGCTGCTTGAAGCTTTCTTTCTTAATCACGATACCAGGGGACTCATAGGCAGCAAGCGGAGTGGTTTCAACGACCTGACCGTCTTGGATGGTGGTTTCCGTATCACCGGTAATGGGCTTCATCAGCGACGTCAGCATGCCGGTAATTTTATTGCCGTCTTTAACGGGTTCGAGTTCGCGGCGCTGATTAAAGCGCGCCGGGCTATCGTCTGGGCCATCTACTAAATCAGCGGTGTTTTCTGCAACGGTAACAGGTGCTGCCACTACCTGCGGCGTATTAACTGGGGCCGGGGCTGTTATGGGAGCAGCGGCCTCTATGGTGGTGTTGGGAGCGCTAACCAGCGGTGCAACAGGTTCCTGTGCGGCCTGGATAATAGGTTGCTGGGCAGCGGGCTGTGCAATAACCGGCTGCTCAATTGGCTGGGCTGCTTGCTGTGCTACCACGGGTGCAGGCTCAATTTCCTGGCGCGCCGCATAAAGTGCAGGGCTGCTGTCGGGTTCGCCCAGTACGGTAATGTCATGTGCGGCAATAGCGGTGTGGGTAGCTGCCATCTCAGCTGATACGGCAGGCTGTGGTGCTGTTTCCGGCTGGTCGTTACTGGAGAACAGGTTGCTGACCAGTGATCCCAGGCGCGCTCCAACATTGCGCTCTTCTGACTTGGGTGCAGTAGCGCTTGCCTGTGGTTGCTGGGTTGCCGTAATATTGAGTGTGGTGCCCGGCTGGGCGGTTGCGGCGCCAGGAAAATTGCTGTCTGCAGCGACCGCTGATACGGTAATCATGCTCAGCATGGTGCAGCAAGCAAGTGCCCGCAGTATTTTGCTGCATGGCATGACAAGCTGGGGTGCCAAAGGCAGGAAAGAAGTCGTATGTACCGTTTTTGTCATATGGCTATTCACAAGCTATGATTTACGTAAAAAATATTGCGGTCTTTATATAATGGTTTGAGTATTATTTTATAGGATCACCCTATCGCACAGAGATTAAGAAAAAGATAAAATACTGAGGATAACTGACCCTTTCAAAGGGGTGCTCAAGAATTAAGAAAGAATAAAAAACAGGGCTATTTATTAATGCGCATTTATCTCTTCCTCTTTTTTTTGTTAACGCAGGTTTATTTTTCACCTGTGTTTGCAACTGAGAATAAACAAGATGTGGTAGCTGCTGCTTCCTCATCACCTGTATTTATGCCGCTTGATAAGTATCGTCACCACAAGGCGGTTAACCCGCGCCAAGAGGTTTACATTCCCTTAAAACCAAGGCCTCTGCCAAGGTCATCAACAAAAAAAATGATAGAGCCTGAATATGGGCCCCCGTATTTCCCTGCTGCTGACACCAATAAAGCAACGACTGTGCCAATTTGGCCAAAGGCTGCCAGAGCGCCCGCTAAAATGACACCTGATCAGGCGAAGCAAATACTTTCCATCTACGGAACAGACCACTAAACTGCTGCGGTATCTTCTCCTTACTTTATATAAGAGCACCATGACCGACCTGTTTTCCCTGCTGCGACCGCTGATTCACTGCTTGCCGCCAGAAGCCGCGCATAATACGGGGTTGTTTGCTTTAAAGCATAACCTGCTACCCGCTACGGGGCGTATGCCGGACGCACTATTGGCGCGCGATGCCTTTGGCCTACATTTTAAAAGCCCCCTAGGGCTGGCAGCGGGTTTTGATAAGAATGCCGTGGCGATTGATGGGTTATTAATGCAGGGCTTTGGCTTTGTGGAAACCGGCACCGTCACGCCAAAGCCGCAGGCGGGGAATCCAAAGCCACGCATTTTCCGCCTGAAAGAAGACGAAGCGGTTATCAACCGCCTTGGGTTTAACAATGGTGGGCTGGATGCATATATAAAGCAGCTGGCTGCGCGCAGTAAGGCGCTGGGTATCGCAGGCGCCAATATCGGCAAGAACAAGGATGCCAGTGATGCCGTGGCCGATTATGTCGCCGGGCTTACCGCCGTTTACCCGCATGCGGATTATATTACCGTCAATATCTCCTCGCCCAATACACAGGGGCTTCGCGCGCTTCAGGAAAAGCAGGCGCTGACCGAATTATTATCCGCGCTTAAAAC
>JAGVKI010000063.1 GCA_020050695.1 Alphaproteobacteria bacterium
ACATCTTCATGTTGGGATAATTCAGATGGCGCAAGCGGGGCATCATTGCGGGTCACGTACCGCCATAATTCACGCTCTTCTGGCGTCAGCCGCCTTTTCATATCAGCAGGTCATTTCAGCTGGGATTCAATCTCGCGCGGCACCAGCAGCGTATACATGCCGCGATTCTTCATATTGCCCGCGTAATATTCCGCCTGCGGCCCGTTGCCAAAGAAAACATCGCCGCGTATCGGGCCGCGTATGGCGCCGCCGGTATCCTGCGCAATCATGATACGGTTAAAGGGCTGCGGCTGGCCGCCGGCAAGTGCCGGCAAGTCCACCTGCAAATACAGCGGCAGGCCGTAAGGGATATGACGGCTGTCAACCGCCAGTGAACGCATCGGCGTCAGCATTGCGCCGACAGCACCGACGGCGGGCTTATCGCGCAGTTTGAAAAACACATAAGACGGGTTGCGCTCCATAATCTCAAACGCACGGTTCGGGTGGTCATATAGCCACTGGCGCAAGGTAAAAAAATTGACCTGATCGCGCGGCAGCAACCCCTCGTCTGCCACAACTTTGCCAATGGCCTCATAGCCATGGCCGTTTTGCTCTGCATAGCCAACAAACAGCTGCTGCCCGTTTGCCAGCTGTACGCGCCCGCTACCCTGAATCTGCAGGAAGAAGCGCATGACCGGGTCATCTACCCATACAATCTCCAGGCCTTTGCCATTTAAAGCGCCGCGATTTATTTCAGCATGGGTGAAGTACGGTTTTTTATTTTTCAGGCCTGGAGGGGCGGCATAAAGCGGGTATTTAAAATTACCCTCTTTTTTCATGGAGCCATATAGGAGTGGTTCGTAATAACCGGTGAACAATCCCTGCTCTTTGCCATTGTTGGTTACGCGAAACGGCGTAAAGCGGCGCTCAAAGAAATCGCGCGCAGCAGCGTGATTACCCGCAGGCTGCCATTTGGCGTCTTCGCACAGCGACTGCCATACGCGGCTATCGACTTCAAGACCACTGCCATCGGAACGCGGCTTGTCTTTACGCGCCAGGATAGTGCAGCTTTCGGTAAAGGTTTTAAGCGCCTGCGCATGCTGTTCATACGGCCAGCCAGCAAGGTCATTATAGGTAACAGGAAATGCGCCGAAATTGTCGCCTTTTTGTGGGATGCTGCAGGCGGTGCACGCCATAAGCAGCAGAAGGCCGGCTATACGCTTGGTTAGCTGCATCAGGTTTCGATAATTTTCCAATTAGGGTTTTTCGAGGTGGTATTGCGTTCAAACACCCAGTCCTCGACAATAAGATCCACCTTTGAAGCATCGCCTTCGGTAATCTTGCCATCTGAATCGCGCACCACGCTGATCTGTTCGCTTTCAAACAACACCTTAAAGCTGGCAACGCTGCCCTTCAGGCTTGCCTCGGTAATATCCTTGGCTTTGACCGACACCAGGGTAGTTTCACTCTTATGCGCCGATTTTTCACGCTCATCGAGTTCCTTGGAGAACGTCTTCATAAGGTCATCGGAAAGCAGCATGGCGAGTGTTTTGCGGTCGCCCTTGTCAAATGCGTCAAACACCATCTCGTACGCCATTTTAGCGCCCTGAAGAAAGGCCGTTGCCGTAAATTGCGGGTCTTTGTCCTTTATCGCGTCAACCGTGGCCAGCAGGTCCTTATCGCTTACGGTAGTCATATAAGGGTCTTCTTCGCGCACCCGCAGCTTGGTGGATTTTTCATCCAGCTGCACAATAGGCTCTGCCTGCGGCGCCTTGCTGGGCACCACTTTGTTGAAATAGCTTGGATTGTCGTTGCCTACCTTGTCGCCAAGGACGCTGCGCAGGCGCAGCAATATGAACCCGGCAATCAGCGCAAGGATGATAAGATCAGCATAGTTGGATCCGTCGGACATGGTACTCACTGTAGATTATGAAATCAGAAAACTAGGTATAACACTAAAATATTATAATGACCGTCTGTATTTTTTATGTATAAGGTCAGCACAGAATGCAACATAAATGAGTCATTATAAAGGAATTGCATCATGAGCGCAGGTGAAGCAGCAGGTAACGAAACGCAGGGTGTCCATGGCGGACAGACCTTTATCGTCAAAGGGCAGTATATTAAAGATCTGTCGTTTGAGAACCCGCATGCGCCGCACAGCCTTGTTGTTCCCGACCTGAAACCTGCCATCGACGTCAATGTCGACATCAAAGCGCAGAAGCTTCAGGACGATTTGTATGAAATGACGCTGCACATCACCACCCGCGCCGTGGCAGATGAAAGCACCATATTCCTGGTCGATCTTGCTTATTGCGGTATTTTCCAGCTGGCAAACATTCCTCCTGAACGTATTGAGCCACTGCTGCTTATCGATTGCCCGTTCGTATTGTTCCCGTTTGCGCGCCGCGTGATCGCCGATACAACCCGTGATGGAGGTTTCCCTCCCCTGATGCTCGACCCCATCGATTTCCACTCGCTGTACCTGCAGAACCGAGCCAAAGAAGAAGCGGTTGCTTCTTAAAATAAATATCCTGTTTTTTATGGGCTATTTATATATCTGTGGCAATCTAGCATCAGTTGTGCAGATTTATGCAGGAATTATCCGCTTTTTCACGCCTTGAACCACATAATTAATTGATTTTTAAGCCGGTATACGTAATCTTCATCCGTGCATGGTATAGAAAATATGCATTGCGTTTGGAGTGGGTTTGAATTACTTATCCAATTCAGATTCTTACTACTTACCAGCCTATTTTAACTAAATAAAAAGGATACTGCTCATGATGAATATTAAAAAAGCCTCGTTGCTGGCTGCCTTTGGCGTGATGCTCGTTCCGGCTGCCGTATTTGCAGCACCGGTGGCACAGGACGTTGTTAAAGACGCCCGCGGCAACGTTGTAATGAACACCCACAACAATTGCGTTGTGACCAAATGGACCAGTGCGACCGATGAATGCGGCCGTGCAGGTATGAACAAGAAGGACATTCTGTCCCGTCTTAGCACCGAAGAACGCACTGTTTATTTCGACTTCAACAAGTCGACCCTGAACACTGGCGAAAAAGCTAAGCTCGATGAAATTTCCAGCATCATTCTGGCTTCCAAGGAAGTTGATAGCGTAGACATCATTGGTTACGCTGACAAAATGGGCAACCCAAGCTACAACAAAGTGCTTTCAAAGCGCCGCGCTGAATCCGTTAAGAAGTACCTGGCTACCAAAGGCCTGCGTACCAATAACGTTAGCGTTCAGGGCATGGGCGAAAACAACTCGGTTACCAATTGCTCCACCATCACTGAGCGTAGCGCTCTGATCTCCTGCCTGGCAGCTGATCGTCGCGTTGAAATCCAGCTCAACATGATGCAGTAGTTATTACCGAACAGGTAAAAAGAAAGGGCCCCTTCGGGGGCCCTTTTTTATTGTCCGTTTTTTTATGAGATAGCCTTAAGACGATGTTTCCGTTTTCCATAGCGGGTTCTTTAGCTTGGCAAGCATGTCTTCATGGGCTGCCAGTTCCTCGTCACTGATGGCAAATACGCGCGCGGTGCGCACTTCTTTTACGCCATTATCGCTTATGGTTGTCTGCATGCTGCTGGTAGATTCAGCCTCCAGTATAAGGGTGGCCTGCTTGCCGCCCAGAAGTTCCAGATAGACATCCGACAGGAGTTCCGCATCGAGCAAAGCGCCGTGCTTGGTGCGCGCGGAAAGGTCGATTTCAAAACGTTTGCATAAGGCATCAAGGCTTGCCGGGGAGCCGGGAAATTTGCGCCGCGCTATGAGAACCGTGTCAATGGCACGATCCATGGGAAGCGCCTTAAAACCCAGACGCTCGAGTTCCGCATTGATAAAGCGCATATCAAAGCCAGCGTTATGGATCACCAGCGGCGAATCAGCGATAAACTCAAGGAACTCATCCACCTTCTCGGCAAAAACGGGCTTATCCTTTAGAAAGGCTGCAGACAGGCCGTGCACGCGCTCTGCTTCGGCAGGCATATCGCGCTCGGGATTAAGATATACATGAAAAAATGCGCCGGTGCGCACCCCGCCGATGACCTCAACGCAGCCAATTTCGACAATGCGGTGACCGCTTAGCGGATCAAGGCCGGTGGTTTCCGTATCAAGGATGATTTCGCGTTTCATGTTATCTGCCTTATATATTTTTTGAGTTGCCAGAGGCTATAGGCTTTGCCAAGTCCTGTATAGATCACCTTATCTGCCAGCCTGCGCTTATCTGCATCGGGCATTTGCGAGCCAAGGATACGCCTGAATTTTTCCTCTGTCATACCTGGCCGCTTTAGCACACGGTAGCGCTGTATCCAATAAGGCGCAGTCACCACGATGACATGGTCGAAGCGCTTATCAGCCCCGGTTTCAAACAGCAATGGAATATCGAGCACCACCAGCTTTGCGCCTGCCTGGGCCGCAAGCCGCACGAACTCTTCTTCGGCAGCCACTACCATAGGATGGATGATGCCTTCGAGTATACGGCGTTTTTGTGCATCATTAAATACAATCGCGCCAAGCGCCGCGCGGTCTATCGCGCCATTTTTCAGCGTTTCAGGGAAAGCTTCTCCTACGGGCGCTACGGCCTGTCCGCCTTTTTCAAGTAACGTATGTACGATCGTATCAGCATTGCAGGTTTTTGCTCCCAGCTGTTCCAGCTGCCGGGTAACCGTGGTTTTGCCCATTCCTATGCTTCCGGTCAGTCCAATAACAAGGGTAGAGCCCTGCATGGTTACCCTAATGCTTTAAGCAAATGTGGCCGCAATTCCGGCATAACTTCCGGCTTCATGCCAAACCAGGCACGAAACCCAGGCACAGCCTGGTGGATCAGCATGCCCAGCCCATCGACCACCAGATACCCCCTGCCCTTGGCGTCCTTAAGCAGCGGGGTTTGCAGCGGCGTGTAGACAATATCGGTAACCACTGCATGTTTAGGCAGCATATCCAGATTAATATCCAGCGGCTCCTTGCCTTCCATGCCAAGGCTCGTGGCATTGACCAGTAAATCCGCCCAGTCCAGCGCACGTGCGCGCTGTTCCCAGGGCAGTACATGCACATGCGCGCCAAAATGCGACGCCATTTCTTCGGCTTTTTCCTGTGTGCGGTTCAGCAATAATATCTCGTTATAACCCTCTTTGATAAGACCATAACATATGGCTTTTGCCGCGCCGCCCGCGCCCAGCACCACCGCCTTGTTTTTCTTGCCATCGATATGCGGCTGGATGTTGCGGATAAAACCGTAAGCGTCCGTATTCATGCCCTGGATCGTACCGTCATTGGCAATAAGCACGGTATTGACGGCGCCGATGGCTTTGGCGTCTTCATCCATATAATCGAGAAAAGGTATCACCAGTTCTTTATGCGGCAGCGTCAGGTTAAAACCGCGAATGCCCAGCTTGGGGAGTATACGTATGACCTCTCCCAGTTCTTCAGGTTTCACCGGCATAGGAATGTAGGCGCCATCGATATTATAATAATTAAGCCAGAAAGTATGCAGGGCCGGAGACAGGCTGTGAGCAACCGGCCAACCTATAATCGCGGCGACTTTTCCCTTGCCACTAAGCATGACCATCCCCCATTTTCTCGGCACCCATTTTTTCCTGATGCTTTTTCATGTACTGGATAATGGTAGCCGCTGTTTCTTCCACCGAGCG
>JAGVKI010000240.1 GCA_020050695.1 Alphaproteobacteria bacterium
CCCTCAGTAATGGCTTCCCTCTGAGCGTTTAATCGCTCCTGGACATTAGTGAGGGCTGAATTCAGTGTATCGTTAAACTCAGTATTGGTAAAGCCGGAGAGGTCTTGGAGCCATTGCGCACCCTTCATATCCTGACCGGCAAGGTCTGGGGCGGGGCCATCCGGATCTGGATTAAGCGCGGTATAGGCCCATATGCCTTCACCTGTTTGCATGATACCCGCGTTGCTATTTACATCGCTGAGTACTTGCCCTAATGCATCGCGCTGATTCTCAGTCACCATAATGATAATTTCCTTGCCAAATCGTAACGGTTGGTCACGGTTGTATAATTATTAACTGTCTTAAATATTATCATGTAATACGTGCATAAAATATGAAGATTAAATGACAAGAGGTTTTTTTTATTTATCAATATAAATCAATGTATTAATCGGGCATTCTGTGGGCATACGCGCAGATTTTTGTGCTAAAAACATTCATTATGGCTCTTTAAAGTAATAGGTATCGATACTGCTTTTTGCGTGTTGATTCATGATCCCCGCGCTGAGCCAGCAGCTATTCCAGGCGTGCGAAACAGATGCCTGTTCCGCCGTAGTTGTTGCCATTATAAAACATGTAGGTCTGGTCGCGATGCTCCCAAACGGCACCGTAACAAATCATCTCGCAGTCGGGACCCTGCGCAGATACATCCAGCCCGATTTCATTATCTTTACGTATCCAGTTTTTACCATCGGCTGATTGCGCATACCCCAGGTGATAAGGTTTGGAAAAGCTGCGGATGGAATAATACATGTGGTACATGCCATCTTTGCGGATGACGTAAGGCCTGCCAAAACCATGCTCATCACCTTCCGGTTCGAAGCAGGTATAGCCTTCATCTCCCCAGGTTAAACCATCGTTTGATTCAAGATATTTGACGTTATAGTGCGGCAGTTTCTTGCCATTATGCTCGACCCAGCGGCTGCCTGCGATATACCACATTTTCCATAGAGCGCCTTCGTGAATGATGAAGGGTGCTGTCCTGAAAAACGTTTCCTTGTCGGTGTGGCCAATAATCGGTGCCTGCTGGTATCGCTCAAACGATTCGCCGCCATCGTGGCTGATCGCAAGTCCGGAAAATAAAAAATACGGTACCTGCCCACCAAGTTGAAAACCGCCGTAATATAAATAAATCGTATCGTCACGGCGCATTGCGCATACCGGTATCACGCCATTATCATCAAATGTACCGGGCTTGCCGATATTCAAAACAGGTTTTGGGCTTACGCCAATAATGTTTTTAGGATTGTCGGCGCTAACGTCCACATAGCCAATCCTGCTTATGTTTTTGTCTGCACGAAAGGCGCAATAAATGCGTATGACATCGTCATTGAGGCGCAAGGGAACAGGCAGCGCCGCATGTGTGAGTGCCCATTCATTATCCCTGTCGGCACAATAAATGACCCCGTGTTTTGTCCAGCGCATGAATATGATCTCTTCGAATAAAAAGTAAGCGCACCGCGAGATAAGTAATAACGATTCTCCGGTAAACCAGCCTATCACATCCTACCTTGTTGAAAAAGATAGAATAATGCATGGCAATACGCCTTATGGCGGTGTTTTTCTATCCTTTACCGTTGGTTATAATTGGGGGCTGAATCACCGTAAAGCCTAAGGCCCAATATCCATGGGAGGGAATAGGGTCGCCACAAGTAAATCATATCAAATATTTTTGATTATTGAAATTGGAATAATATTAATATTCATATGGTTGATTATTGCATCTTACACTCATCAGTATGATTTTTATTAACGTCACAATAAATTAATACAGGCTTCAAGCAACGTTAACAATTAACGATTAGAATGAAGGGTAATAATTAATAAAAGCCATATTTTTCATAAATGGCCATTGGGGAGCAGTATGGGACAGAAACCACTTGTTTATCATACATTTATTTCCGAATTCAAGGGGGCAGACGCCAAGGAGGTCATTCAGGCGGTCTATGAGGATGCAAAGCAAGGCACCGGCGCTACTTTTCAGGAGTGGTGGGATTATCAGAAAAAACTCTGGAGCAAAAAATACGGCGTAGACATTCCCGAGTCACCCGATTCGCCGGACGCATCTCAAAAGCTGCTCGATATATTGGTGGATGTGGGGGCATTGGAAGTCGGCCCAAAGAATCTTAGGGCAGCGGTAGACGGCACGGGTTCATCAGGTCGAATCAGGTAGTCGCCAATGCCGGTAAACGATCCCAGGGAGAGAATGGCGAACCAGCTTTTGATGCGCGGTCATGCGACCGTGGATCAGATACTGCACGCCTCTTTCGGCGAATGGCCACCCAAGGGATTGAATATTGTCGGGCAGAACACGCAGTCCGTGAAGCTGATGCCGCTTCTGGAAATGATGGAGCCGTACTTCAAGGATAAATCATTCTTATCGCGAATATTTGCGCAGATACAGGAAGTGCGAAATATTGGTGGGCGCGGCAGCGTTTCCGGTGACCGTGCAATCGGCATAAACAATCACTTGCCTGAATGGCTTGTTGGTGAGCGCCCGGTAAACCCGGTTATGGGGCATGAAGTCGTACATATCATGCAGGGTGATCACGCAACCCGCGCCGTAGAGTTCGGGCCGGGGCGGGACGCTGCAATCAGGTCACAAGTCGGTGATGCGACGCCAGATAGCGTGGGGCGATTCTTTGATCAGTATCTGGAAGACCGAACCGTTCCCAGGGAACGCACCCCCCATAACAATGTGAATCCTGCAAGGCCGGAGTATCTTGAAAACACGCTGGAGATACAGGCGCGCGTACATCAGGTCATGCAGCACGGGTATCCGCAGTGGGGAAGGCTGCCAACGAATCGCGAACAACTGCTGGTTGCCCTTCAGGATTCCGGCATGGAACTTCCTCAAAAGGTGCTTGATCAGCTTGAACGCTCTCCGACAATAGAACAAACGCGCCGCATCTTTTCTAAAGGTGTGGGAGCAACCGGCCCTGCCTGGTCACTTCAGAACGTCCAAAACAGGCTTACGCCTCAAGGACAGGAACTGTTCTACGAGCGTATCATGACGGCTTCATACGCCGATCTTATCGAGATGTATGGCGATAAGCTGGGACGCGAACGTTTCGGGCTCGGCAAGAACCCGCGTGCACAAGTGCGCATGCTGGTAGAAGCCGAACGGCCGCCGGAAGAGCGCAGGCCCGTTCAGCCGGAACCTGAAGAACCGCAGCGCCCACGCAGGCGTGCCGTCACAGGTGAAGAAAAGCCCAAAGCAGAAGCTGCAAAACCCAAAACCATTGCCAACTCAGCGAATCCCCTGGCTGCGGCTGCAGAGCGCGGGCTGGTAGGGCAGGGTATCGTTCGCGGCCAGAAAGTGGGCGAACTGGGGGTGATTGGCAATGAGGCTGACCTTGACGCTATCAGACGCCAGCTGCAAAATAACAGCATTGAGTTTGAAGAAACGGAAATCAGGGGCAGAAAAGGACTGCGTATCAAAGGTGCAGATGCTGCGGCATTGCTGGATATTCTTCCTGAAGGCTGGAAGCAGCAGAACCCAGACTTTGAACGTGTGATAAGAGAGAATCCGCCACCACCGCCGCCAGCTGGTGAAATTACCAGGGAACAGCTTGTGGAAGAAAGGCAGAGGTTCCAGAAAGAGCGTACAGACGCGAATAAATGGCGTACTCTCAAAGGTAGGGAGCCTTTACCAGAGACTCAGGTAAGTGATGCGATGCTGCGTGCGCGCATTACACAGCGTCAGAATAATCCTGATTATTTCCGTTCCGACGGCAAACCATTGAATGCGCCGCGCACATCGGGCGATCCTGAATTCCGTACCGCGGCAGGTGACCGCGCAGACCTGCTAAATTTTGATCGCCCTGAGATGGAAAATCGGGTGCCTCTGGAACAGTATCTCGAGATTCAGACGCGCGAAGCCATGCGTGGCCTTGAAGGAAGAGGTTTGGTTGCGGAGCGCAATTTTACTGACCGCAACGGTAAAACATCGCGTGTACTTCAGTTCATGGGCGAACCTGCAGAGCTCGAATCGCTCAAGCGGTACCTGGAATACATGAATATAGATACGAAGCTTCGTGTGTCACAGTCAGAAGGCAGGACGGTGCTTCAGGTGGAGAAAGCAGCCGTTGAAGGCATGATGCCGCGGGAATTCGAAAGCAATCTCAATGAGCGTCGTGCGCAAAATACTCAGCCGCGCCCTGCTGTGCCGGGACAGCCATCTGATCCGCTACGCGTTGCAGCAGAATCTGGCCGCGTCGTGCAGGGTACCAATGGCCCGGGCGGCGGTAAAACAGCAACGCTGGCGGTATTCGGTAATCAGGTGCAGCTTGATGCAATAGCACAGCAGCTGACCGAAAGAGGTGTGAACTTTACCCGTGTGGAGCATAAAGGCAGACCTATCATCAAGATCAGTGAGGCGGATGTAGCCAGGGTCGGTGAGGTGCTGCCGGAAAGCTGGAAAACCGCTAATCCTGCCTTTGATGCCGCGCTGCGCAGCCCTAATGGCCGCACAACGGGTGTTCCTGATTTTAGCTCCGCTGCAGTACCGCCGCCGCCTGTTGAAACGGCATCGGGTGTTACGGAGCCGCTGCCTCGCGGCGCTGCTGTCACAGAGGCTGGGCTCAGGTCAGCGATTGAATCGGCAACCTATACCAACCGCAGTGGCGTGACAGGCCCGCATCCGGGAGCTGCGACATTACCTGACGCCATCGATCTTGCCAAGGTAACGGCTGAACTGAATAACCGCGGTATTACGGGCGTACGTTTTCTTGATAGCGGCACCACCAAGATTGTACTTGAGGGTATCTCCAGTGACGGCAAACCCATCGCCATCCAGATTTCCAGTGAGGATGGCCGGCCTCCTAAGCTGCCAAATTCACCAGACGTTCTGCAGCCTGAAGGGCGTTTTTCAGTCAGTGATGTCAATTTCGAAATCAGCGAACGCGTACGCACCGTCAAAAGTCATCCTGGCTCCATTCAGCCAAGCCAGCTGAACGCTCTGGTCGAGCAGTTGCATGCACAGGGCATGATGTGGACAGACCCCAATATCAATAATGTGGGGATTAATGCAGAAGGAAAACTGGTTGTTATCGACACAGGTGATTTAAGGCCGTTCGATAAAACGAATGCCACGGAAGTTGCTGCTGCCGAACAGGTTTTAAAAACAGCCAAAGACCAGATAGCTAGCCAGCAAACTGAATATGAAACCAGGGCGAGGGGTACTGCCACAACGCCTGTCACCGAACCTACCGCGCCGCGTCCTGCGGCTCCTGTACAACCAGCCGATCCTCTGCGTACAGCCGCAGAGTCGGGTCGTGTCGTGCAAGGCACTAATGGCCCTGGTGGCGGCAAAACAGCAACGCTTGCGGTATTCGGCAATCAGGCGCAGCTTGATGCGGTAGCGCAGCAACTGACAGAACGCGGCGTGAATTTTACCCGTGCGGAACATAAGGGTAAGCCGGTTATCCGAATTACGGATGCGGATGTGCCTAAAGTAGGTGAGATGCTGCCCGAGGCCTGGAAAGCGGCAAACCCTGCATTTGAAGCAGCGCTGCGCAGCCCTACGGGACGCACCACCGGTGTTGCCGATTTCAACACAGCACCTGCGGAACCAGCTGCGCGTCCGGTAGAACCTCCGGTAGCGCGTCCGGTTGAACCGCCAGCAGTACGCCCGGTAGTTACAACTCCCGTCGCACCAACAACGGGTGGTCGTTATCAAAGCAGTATTGATGGATTGAACAGGTCAGCAGGACGCCTGCATACGACGGGCCGTCCATTAAACTGGGCGCTCATGCTAACCGGCGGAAAGGGTCTGTGGGATCAGGCGAAATCCGGCGAACTGTATACACTGCATGGCGCAGAGGCCGGTACGATGTTTGGTGCAGGCCTTGCCGGTGAATTCGGTTCAGTGGTAGGTAGAAGCGGCGCTGGTGTTCCATGGTCAGAAATGACTACACGTTCGCAAAAGGCTGGCGCTGTGCTGCGCGGTACAGCTGTAGCGGCCGCCCCGTTGATTGTAAAAGACGGTGTCACCGATGTGCTGCATTCGTTTGGTTATCACACCAGTGAAGCCGATCGCACTGCTACCCAGGAGCGCCAGCGCAGAGAAAATGCAAGTGGTACGGGCTTCTTCTATGGTGTTGGTGACGCAAGAACGCATGATGCATTCCGCGGCGCCACCAAAATTGTAGCCGGTGCTGAAGGTACGTATATCGTAGGGCGTACCGCTGTGAACGCAGGTCGCTCGCTTTTTGTAAAGCAGGCAGAACAGCAGATTGCCAAACAGGTAGTCAAGACGGCGGGTGCTAAACTGGCTGGCGCAGCGGTAGGCGCATTTATTCCTGGCGTCAATATTATCATGGCTGCCGATATGGCCGCCGATCTTGCCGTAGCATCGGCAGAGCGTCATACGGAAGAAGGCCTCAACGCCATGAATGCGGGTATCGCAACCTGGCATAGCGTAAGGACACGTTTACCTGCGGCAAGCGCCGGCACTATTGAAATGTGGCGCGAAGTAGGGGATTACCGAGATCTGGATGCTACACGCGCATCCTATCGCACCCGGATCGCTACCGATGGCATACCCGATGATAAGATGGACGCCTATGTTACTGCCCTTGCACAAAAGAAAGCATATGAGCAGGGCATTGCTAATTTAGAAGCACGCAAGAACGCAGAGCAGGATCCAACAGCTAAACAGGCGATTGAGCAGCAGCAGACCCAGCTTCGCACAGGCCTTACCGCCATTACGCAGCGCACTGACGCCATGGGCACGCAGCTGCGTGAAGAGCGTGAGCGCACGGTCAGTGAGCGTATCAACAGCAATCCGAACCTGACACAAGACCAGAAGACGGAGCAACTCGGACGTATACGTGCGGATACAGATTATCTGCTCGGAACGCGCCGTCTCGATGAATTGTCAGGCATCAACAGGTCGTTGCAACGCGCTGAAACCAGGGTTGCAGAAGACGGCGTGGCATTTGGCACACGTGCCCGTTCGGTCGAAATACTCAGCCAGTATCCTAGTATCTATACACCGCTTAAGAATTCCGGTTTGCTGGAGCAACTCGATGACGCCACGCTAAGCGGCAGGCGCACCTATACCGGTACGGACGGACAGCCGACTACCTATGCCAGCGGCCTTGATCTCAGCTTTAAGATCCGGGATCGCCAGAACCAGTTGGCAGACGAAATCAACACGATCGAAGCCAGGTTGAACAATGGCCCTATGGGCGGGTTCTCCCAGCCTGGGCTTGGCCATCAGGCATCTTCATCGGCCATGGGGTATGAAGGCGGCAATACGGCGTATAACGATGCCGTAACGCACATGATTCATGGGCATAACGATAATAGCTACAGCACGTCGCTTGGCCGCCTGCAGGCATACCAGCGTACCTTGATGGACAGTGGCCGCGTTACCGACAACAGCCCAGAAGGTAAAGCGCTTCAAGATGTTAATAAGGCGCTCGAAAAAGTCCGCCTGATGTACCAGCTGGAACAGGCCAGGAAAGAACTCGATAAGAGCGGTATCGTCCAGATAGACGAAATGGGCGCAGACGGCAAGCCAACGGGACGTAAGATCAGCTATCCATCCTTTGCCTCAATGGTTCAAATGGACATGCAGGCCGAGGCCGCCCGCAACCGTGAGGTGGCCAGCCAGACCGCCGCTGCTGAAGGCCAGTATCAGGCATTGGTGCGTGCGGCAGAGCCATTCGATATTGACCGCGAACTGGATCGTACCATCGATCAGGCACGTGACCTGGTTGCACCGCAGAACTACCTGACAAACGACAATGCTTCGCCCAGCACACCCCAGGAACTGCAAATTGCCCTTGCGCGTGAAAACGGCCTGCTTAGTCCTGAAGCAGTAACCGGCGCACGCCAGCAACTGGATACGGAAATCACCGCTATCAGAGAAGCGATGAAAAATGATCCGGAACTACAGCGTGCGCGTACGGAACTTGAAGCCATCAACCGTGAGACCGCGCCACTTAAAGAGCAGCTTCCTGCCTTGATCCAGCAGGCGGAAATGGAGTTTGCACGCAACAAGGAAAAAGACATCAAGGCTGAACTGGACGCTTTGAATGCGCAGCGTCCACAGCCGGGAACCGAAGCGGCGGTGAATGCCCAGAAAGCCACTCTCCAGGGCAAGCTGCAAACTATCCAGGGGCAGATTACCGCTAACCGTATTACCGATCCTGAAGTACGCCGTGCGGCCGCTGATTATGTCGTGAATCCACGCTCGATGGACGATATGAAGCAGATGCAGACGCAGCTGACTACCGCTGTCAAAGACATGGAAGACAAGGCGCGCGCAGGCCAGCCAGCTGATCCGGCGCTGCCAGCGATGCGTGAGCAGCTTACCCGTATCCAGCGCCTGACCAGTGGTGACATGGCAACCAATGTAACACGCACACAGGGCTTGCTGCAGCGTAAAGCAGAACTCGAAGGCAAGCTGAACGAAGTCAAGGGCAGGGTATATACCCGTGCGCAGGAACAGATCAATGCAGCCACCCAGCGCGTTACGGCAAGCCTGTCTGAAACCGCAGGACAGGGGTTACAACAATACCAGAAAGATAACGAAGAGCTGTTCAAGAAGATTTCTGATCGTGACGCACCGCCACTTACCGATGCGCAGCGCCAGGCCGCCCAGCCACAACTGAACGCATTATCGACAGCAAGGCGTGAATATGCCGAAGCCTCCCGCCTCATGGCAAGCGCTGAGCAGCCCACACCTCAGCAGATTACGCGGGCGCAGGTTGCACAGATGCAGCTGATGAAGGCCGAGCGCACCTATTATGAATCGATTGATAAGGCCCAGCAGGAAAACAAAACTGCAGGCATGACGGCGCCCGCTGCGGATTCGCCGGAAGCAAAGCGCCGTAACGTGGTCGCCTTTGAAAACAGTAGCTTCAATACATGGGCAACCGAAGCGGTTAAAGTGGGTACAACGCCGCGTGGCCGCGAAGGTATTTCAGAGCTGATCGCGCTGCGCCAGGAACTGCTTGCGGCGCGCACCGATGGCTCGCTGGCAGGTAACGCTGCTGGTAATCCACTGGCAGGCCAGCAGCGCATGTTCGATATAAAAGAACGCGCCGCGCAGGCAATGGCCAAGCTGTCTACCCAGGAGCGCCAGGCACTGCAAAGGGTGAATGCTGAGTTTGACAGGGAATTGGCCACTGTTGCTGGCCCCGATACCAGGGAAGAGCGCACGTATCGTTCCCTTGATAACCTGGCGCGTGGTTCGCAGGATCAACTGGCTGTTGCCCAGGCTGCTGAAAACGCTATATGGGATAAGCAGCATCTCATGTATACAGGCAATACTGCGCAATGGACGCAGCGCCAGATTACCGATGTTCCCGGCGAATGGTCGCCTGCCAATGAAGAACTGGCGCGTGAAATGGTGCGTCAGCTTGAAGATTCAGGCCGTGGCCCTGAGGCAGATGCGCTGCGTGCAGCCGCTCAGACCAAATGGGAAGTCGACCTGAATGCAGCGCCTAACCTTGAGGAAGGTCAGGAAAGGCTGGCCGAAGAAGGCCTTGTCATGGTGCCGACCTTAAGTCCGCAGGATAGCCCGAATAATGCCGCTTACCGCGCAGAAAACAATTACGAGATGCTGTCGCGGCTCTATGATCCGAATGCGCCGCAGAACAGCTATCGTCCCGTTAGTGAAGCCGAAGCCGCGCAGCTATTTAAGGACAATGTGGATCGTGCTGGTTTTGACCGCGCTTACGAAGGCCTCAAGCTGTTTAACGACGGAAAATATGTAGGCGCTGATGGCATGCCGACGCCTGAAGGGCGAGGTTTCCTTGAACGCGTGGCACAGCTTTCCGGCGAGCCTTCTATGTCGCTTGACCGTCCGCTCAGCAGTGATGCAACGGCAGTGCTAAACAGCTGGACGGAAGCAAAGAGCGTGGTACTTCCTGAGTATAACGCGAAGAACCGTGCAGCAGTGCTTGAAGTGTTGCAGGGCGAGATCAACGCTGGCAATACGCGCAACGTTGAATCCATTATGAATCAGATCAGCCGGAATCCTGGCTGGAATAGAGAAGGGGTGCTTGACCCTGAAAAACTTGCGCGCAGTGGCAATAATGGCCTTGCCGTTAACATGCTTGAGCGTGATGTACAGGAACTTTCCACTCGCCAGCGCGATCCAGAAGTCAGTGAACGTGAGTTCAATGCTGAAAAGCTGCGCGATAGCAAAGCGTTGCAAGTTCGCATTCAGGGCGTTGTTGGCAAAATGGATACCATGCGCGCAGGGCTTGCTGCCAAGGGAGTTACGGTTCCGCCATTGTCACCTGAAAATCAGCGTAAGATTAATGAACTTCAGCAAAATGCCTTTGACCAGGTAATGAGCGCTAATAAGGCTGTGGTAGAGGGCAAAGCGCTGACTGAATCTGAAGTGGATCGCGTTACAGCGCGATACGCGAATGATGAATCCTATAAGCCTAAAGATCCAAATGAACCTAATATACCTGCGGCTGAAAGAACCCAGCGAATCGCTGACAATGCTATTATTGAGCGTTTAAAGGTAACGGATCTTGCCGATGCGCGCCAGCGCGATGCGGAGGCAGTGCGCCAGTCTACGGTTGATGAAGCGGTTGCGCTCAGGGATAGCTTAAGGACGATGGATGGCAATCCTCAGCTTCGCCTGACGGATGACCAGAAAACCACGCTGCGCGGTATGGCTACGGCTCTGTATGAAAATTCCAATGGCGATAAAGAAAGCGTGCGCGATTTTATTGCGACAGTGGAAAAAGCTACTGGCTATAAATTGCATGAACAGGAAATAGTGCGTGCTGTAGATGCCAGGGCCGCTACTCCAGCAGCTGCTCCTGTAGTAGTGGTACCCGTTGCCCCAGTTCCTGTGCAGCCAAGCGCTAGTCAGCCGGTGCCTCCAGTTGTCGCACCTGCACCGCAGCCAAGCGCTACCCAGCCGGTTCGTCCAAGTGTCGCACCTGCACCGCAGCCAAGTGCTACCCAGCCGGTTCGTCCAAGTGTCGCACCTGCACCGCAGCCAAGCGCTACCCAGCCGGTTCGTCCGAGTGTCGCACCTGCACCGCAGCCAAGCGCTACTCAGCCTGTTCGTCCGAGTGTCGCACCTGCACCGCAGCCAAGTGCTACCCAGCCGGTTCGTCCGAGTGTCGCACCTGCACCGCAACCAAGCGCTACTCAGCCTGTTCGTCCGAGTGTGAATCGTCCGCCAGCAACAACGCGTCAGCCACCGCCACGCGGTTCAGCGGTTAATCCGCAGCAGAGCTGGGAGCAGACGGTTAATTCCCTGCAGGAAATAATAGGTCAGGGCGTAAACCCAACGACGCCAAACCGAATTGCCGATGTCATACGTGAGTTCGTAAATAATGTCGGAGATGCCCTGCGCGGAGCGAACAAAACCGCCATATTAGCGGCGGCGGATCGTATTGGCAGCATGCCGTTTACCCAGCTTCAGGATATGCTTGGCCAACAAGTAGGCCGTAGCGGAAAAACAATGTCCGACATGCTGCTGGGTAACAATCCGCGTGAACAAGCAGCCGCGGTTGTAACAATGCTGCGCTCCGCTCCTGATGCGAATGCGCCGGCCAGGCAGCAGCAAACCCAGCCTCAGGCTTCTCAGCCTGAGGCTACGCAGACCCCGCGGGCTGCAAATCCTTCGCAGGACTACATGGATGCGCTGAATC